>JBBSJZ010000329.1:0-7132 GCA_038256795.1 Pirellulales bacterium
AGCGTCGCATATCGGCGCTGCGGACGATGACTTCGTCGGCAAATGGAGCAAATGTCGAAGCCGAGAGACAACAAGATGGTATGCAAGCCTGCCAAATACGCCGAGATTGCTCCTGCAGCAACTCGCCGCAGTCGACTTCGGCACAATCAACGCCAACTCAACTCCGATTATTCAACCCACGAAACCAAAATCCGACTTCGCCGGGAATTGCTGGATTGGACATGCTCGAATTTGCTGGAAGGTTCCCACTTCTTGATTTGAACGATTCGGTAGCGGAAGCCGTTGAGGCATACATCGCAAACCATGTGATGCCAAATGATCCCGGCGGTGATGCCCTTCACCTTGCCGTCGCATCGTTTCATCGTTGCGACTTTTTGGTGACTTGGAACTGCCGCCACATCGCGAATGCAAACAAATTTGGCCACATTCGCCGCGTAAATGGTATACTGGGCTTGGGTAATCCAACTTTGGTCACCCCGCTCGAGCTGCTTAACGAGGACATTCTGCCTTATGGATAGTTACACTGAAGTTCGCCGCGTGCGTCACGCAATGTCTGCGGCTGCGGGCCATGACATTCGTAAATTGATTGCGACGATTAACGAGCGTCGATCCGAGGTCGTGCACCGCATCATCGATCCTGGGACGAAGGCAGAACAATGCGATGCACACCGAGCCGCCGATAAAGCGGTTTCCAATGATAAGTCTTCTCCGGCAGCCGGTTGATCGCCGCCGTTCTGCCGCATTGAAAAACGCGAAATTGAATCCATACGAAACACCATTGGCAATTCCTGACGATTCGACCTTCGGTGACGGCGGTTCGTCTACGTTTCGTCGAGTAATCCCTCGCCCCACATTCGCTATCGCTTGGACTGGCTCGTTGCTTCTGCTGGTCATCGGTTCTGTTCTGCTGATGGACCGTATTGACCCAATTCCGACGATTGACTTTTCGCTCTACTTGCGTCTCTATGCAGCGATCGGTTCCGTTATTGGAATTCTATCCTGGTCCGCGGCGCGACGGGTTGCCATGAACCGAATTACATTTCGATTTCTATCGGTCGCTATCCTGTTGCCTTACGCCTTCTTTACCCTGCTTGCAGTTTCCGCGAATCCGCCGTTTGCGATCTTGGTCACCGTTCTGACCGGTAGTACATTGACGCTCGCATATCTAGTGCGTCCCATCGAATCGTGATGACCAATCTGTGATATAATTCGAGAATGGAAACCGCATACGTCGAAACTACCATCGTCGGCAACATTGCTGGGCGTCTGTTGAAAGACCCGTCAGCCGCAGTACAGCAACGAATGACGCGTGACTGGTGGGTACTCGCTCCCCGCCATATTGAAATCGTTGTATCCCAACTTGTTCTTGACGAATGCGGGGGCGGCGACCCTTCGGCTGCACAAGAGCGTCTCGATGTGATCAAAAGCCACCGTTTGCTGGCGATTACGCAAGAATGCCGCGATTTGGCGGCGAACCTCATTGCCGCTAAGGCTGTCCCCGCTTCTGAGCCACGTGATGCCCTTCACATTGCCATCGCGTCCGTTCACCGTGTAAACTATCTACTGACGTGGAACTTCCGGCATATCGCCAACGCCGTTTTGCGGCATCACATTGAATTTGTGATCCGCGAGGCGGGGTTTGACCCACCGGTGATTTGCACGCCACAGGAACTGCTGCTTGAGGACATTGATGAATAACCCTATCACCGACGAAATTCGAGATATTCGACATCGCCTTGCTACTGCCTTCGACAACGATCTCGATCGCATTTTTGCGGATCTACAACGCAAAGAGCGAGAGTCGGGACGCGTCGTGATTGACCGGCGTGGTGAACGCGCTACGACGGCGAACCATCCGATGCAACCGAGTGGCGAAGTCGGGCGTTTTGAAGTGGATGATCAACCGTCGCCACCGGATGATCGGTAACGTTATTTGACTGGGTAGCGGGACACGCTTGCCAGGTCGGCCCGGTGTATAATCGAAACATGAATATCTCGCAAACCATCGCAGAGGTCTCATCACTGCCCCCACTGGATCGTCTACGCATCGCCGAAGCAATCTGGGACTCGCTTGATGATACCGCAGTTCCTCCGCCCGCCGAGGCACAGCTTCAAGTGCTTGAGCGCCGCTTGGCCGCGCATGATGCTGACCCCTTGTCTTGTGTTTCAGCCGATGAGATTGAACGACGGGTTGCCGAACGCCGGAAATACAATTGATTCCAGATCTACGCCCAGAGGTCGCCCTAGATCTAGCGGACGCGGCTGATTGGTACGATGAACGTGAATCTGGACTGGCGACCAATTTATGGCGGAGTATCGTGTCGCACTCACCAGGGCCGTAGAGAACCCGTTACTCCGCCCGGTTGTTCGATCTGGTCTTCGATGGTGGAAAATCGACCGATTCCCATACCTTTGATGGTACCGAGTCACTGACACGCAGTTCGTTGTCGTCGGGGTGCTTCATGGTCGCCGAGATCGCTCAGTCATGGACAATCGCGGATCTCCATCGGTTGCAATTGCGGACTGGCAAGGTTTTGAAGACGAGCGGGTGCGAATCCCGCCTGAGTAACTGTTAGCCACAGGCTCAGTATCTAGGCTTGCTGCGGAGATATAAGACACACCGTCGAAGTTCTCCGTTGATGCGTAGTCAAGAAAGGTAGTGAGGGTGAAAGGTATCGACTGGCTGTCGAACCCTGAACGAGATTGAGCTCCGAAAACATGGTTTTCTGTTGGATACTGCCCAAGGCCTGTTCACGCACGGAAGGCGAAACTTGTCGACGCATTTTGGCGAGCGTCAACGAGAGTCCCGGAGTCGAAGATCCACTCGCGCTATACAGCACGTCTTCAAAGCAACCAGTGAGACCCAGATGTTCTTGATCCGATCATGACTTCCAATCACGACGAATCGAGTATGCCAGCGAAGCGGAAAAAGCAACAACGGCAAATGACACTCTGGGAGTCGGATGACTGCATAGTACCGTTGACTTCGAGTAATTCCGAACGAGGGAAGGCGGTCAGGCCAAGACGCGATTCAAGTCGACCACCTGCCACTCACAGAAGTGGATCGCCGGTGCATGAACGGCTCGTTCGCATCACCACGAAATCGGAAAGCGATCCACCAGCCACATTCAACAACCTATTCAGTTTGTTGAATACCGAGTTACTGTTCTACGCGTTCCGCAAACTCAAACGAGACAAGGCTCCGGAAGTCGACGGTGTCACAGTCGACGATGATGAAGAGGACCTGCAAGTCAACTTGCAAGACCTCGAAGATCGTTTGCACCGCGGCAGTTAAACAATAGACAATCGTTCGCCGCGGCCCGCTGCTCGCCACCGTTAAACTCAATCGAGTTGCTGTGGTGCGGTGCGTGGTATCTGCCTGATTTCGAAGCGGTGGTGGGGGCTGGGCTGGCACGCTTCCAGGCTTGGAAGAGAGTTGGCATGCTTGCCAACTTGCATCAGAGTTCAACTCGGTTCTTCTTCTCTCATTGCGGGTGGCGACTCTCGCTCGGCTTCCCCTTGATCGATTGCTCGGCAAGATTTTTTTTGTGACGAACGAACGGCTGCGACGACTTCCTTTTCGTCATTCTCTTTCTGCTGCCGCGAGCCTCGATGATGGCACCTGACCAGGGTGGCCGGTTTCAACAAACGTTTCGATTATAAGGTCTTGCGCTTTTCGTTTTCCCAAGCATTGTGACTCTTCAGCACTCCGGCTTCTCGGCGTGCGAATTGCTTGACTTGCTTGAAGGCAACTTTGATAACTCCTTTCCAGAATTGGCCCTGTGAACTCACAAGGCGACTCGCTGAAGACATGATCATTCGCAACATGGCCCGCTCCACCATCGACGTCTACACCTATCATGCCCGCGGGTTTTACTCGATTTATCGATAAACCGCTGGACCAAGCAACTGTTGAAGACGTTAGCACCTTGCATCGACCGAGACGAGTCGCGCCGATCAAGTGGTCAACTATCTGACCCGCTATCTCACGGGCTGCCCGATCAGCGACCGTCGAATCGTGATGGCGAGTCGCGAAAGTGTGACTTTCATGGCGCGGGAAGGAACGCCCACCGCCAGCGGGAGTCGCATCGTCGGTTCTGGACGGAGGCGAACGGTTCAGATTACGACGATTGGTACCTGGAAACCCAGGTAGAAGTCGCAAAGGAAACGGAGCTTAAAACGTCACCAACGCTGCAACTGCACCTGCCAGTCTTCGCGGCTTGTATCAACCGCGACGAGACGTACCTGGTGGACTTATGTTGATGAATCAAACGTCCTATTTGCTACACCAATCGCCAACCCATCCGCCGACAAAATTCAACGCAAGATCGATGCATGCACGTGACGTGCCTCCATGGACCGCATTTCGTTATCCGACTGACCATGCACGAACTGAATCCACATCACGATTCCCGGACGCGTCCATGAATGCCAATGCTCGAAAATTACTCATCGCCACCAACGCTATCGTCTGGGTTTGCGGAATACTCGCTAGCTTCATCCTACCAATGGTCGCGGAAAGCCTGACCGTCGGTCCTGGCAACCTCCTCCAAATGCTGACCCAGGTTGGTCCTCTATTTGTTGCGATGTTTCTGTCTACCGCCTTGTTGAGCAAGGCGACGGCGGTCACTGTCGGTTAGGCGTTTCTCATGTGTTGGACTTCGCCATCGACGGTTGTCGCCGACCGCTCAACCCCATGCTCGTTGTATAGACCGGATAACCATGCCTTGAAGCGGAGTCGCGCATCACGCGTTTTGGCAATGGCAAACTTTCTCGACGCGACCCGGTTACGTCTAGCGTTGCCAACTTAATCACAAACTGATCTTCCACGTCCAAAGGATTAGACAATAACGACCACATGACAACGCTTCGCATTTGTTGCTTCGTTGCTCGCGATCACAACGAGTGGACTTGCTGACGAGGTTCAAACCGCATCACCGACTCAAGACGTCGCAGTTCGCGTACCGGATGCGAAGCGGAATGTTGACCAATTGCGACACAACGCGGCGACGAAGGAGTATGTCTCCGAAAATGGCGGTGTCATCCCCAGGCGGCGGGCAAGGCGGCGGGCAAGGCGGTGAGGAAGTCGATGACGATGACAATCACTTCAGTTGCCCCAGCGAACCCGCCCCAGTAAAAAAATCGCCCGCGATGCCCAGTGGACGTCGCGGGCGATGTTCATGCAACGAGCCCTGCTCATGGCTTGAGTGGTCTCGAGTGAGCTAGCGCAATCTGACGCAGGAAATCGGCACAATAGCGTGCCGACGAGACCGTCTGCGGAAGAAAAAAGCTCTCTCAATTCTTCGTTTCAAGACCAACGTTCTAGCAGGCCAGGCCAACCCTACTCTTTCACTTCGCCACAATCAGCGATTTTGACCTTGCTCACGGTGCGGCCGGAGTTGGTGCCTTGGTTCTCGACTTTGCGGACAACGTCCATGCCTTCGAGTACACGACCGAAGATGACGTGTTTCATGTCCAAGTGAGGCGTGGGAACTGTCGTGATGAAGAATTGCGAGCCATTCGTGTTGGGGCCAGCGTTCGCCATGCTGAGCAGTCCCGGTCCGTTGTGAACGAACGTGAACGACTCGTCCGGGAACTTCTCGCCGTAAATGCTCTCGCCACCGGTGCCATTCGCGTTGGTGAAATCGCCACCCTGCAGCATGAAGCCTGGGATGACTCGGTGAAAAATGCTGTCCTTGTACGTCATCGTCTTGCCCAATTTCCCCTTGCCCTTTTCACCGGTGCAAAGGGCTCGGAAGTTTTCAACCGTCTTGGGAACATCGTTGCCGAACAAGCCGATCACAATACGGCCGGCCGGCTCGCCGTCGATGGTGACGTCAAAGAATACCTTGGAAGTCACTTCGCCCTCAGCGGGTGACTTTGCGGACGATACGGCGGGCACCACGAGGGCCGAGAAACAGAACGCCGATAAACCGAGAAACGCGCGAAACATCAGGGGTTAATCTCCGTGAAGGGTGGATTCCAATCGTGAAATCGAGAAACGACTCTGCCGATTCTAACACGCGGCACGCGTTCAAGCCCAGTCACGGTTGACCGAACTGGCTCGTTTGACCTACGCCATCACCGGCTGGCGATACTGGCTCGTCCAAGCCATCAGGGCTCGGTCCATCCAGCTGTTGCCATCGCGATCAATAAATCCTAAGTGGCCGCCTCGTTTGGTGACGAGCAATTCGGTCGTTTCGGGCAACGTGTGCTCCATTTCGGTAAAAATTCCGACGGGCACGATGGGGTCATCTTTGGCGGCGAGGATCAAAGTCGGGATTTTGTTCTCGCGGACGACGTCGATCGCGCCGGTCTCGCGGTAATAGTGCAGCCCATGATCGAAACCGGCGAGTGGCGCCGTAACGCGGTCATCGAACTCCCACATCGTTCGAGGTCGATCGGCCATTGCGTCTTGAATGACGGCATGCTGCTGAATGATCGGCGGAGCCCCATCGAGAAGACAGTCGATGAAATGGCGGTTGTACGGGCGCAGCCACCATTGCAGCAAGCGACGACTACAACGCTCGAGATCGATCGGCGGCGCGACCGCCACGCAGAACTTCAATCGATCCCACCACGTCGGTTCGTGATCGATCGCCGCGCCGACGCGGCCGACCGCGCGAAGCAATTGATTGCCGCCCAGCGAGAAGCCCATCGCAGCAAGCGAAGACTGAGGAGCTAACTCGGCCATGAAGGACATCGCCGCCAGCACATCGTCGCTGCGCCCGGCATGAAGGATCTCTTGCGAAAGATTGTAGGCCGCGCCGCAACCACGCATATCCAACCGAAACACCCGAGTTCCAGACTCGTAGTACGATTTGGCCAGTCGCTGCATGTACTTGCTGGTGGAGTCGCCGCCGAGACCATGCAGAAGTAGCACCGAGAGTCCATCGCCGGGCCACCCAGACGGCCGGTCGTCGTGCAGCACCAACACGTCACCGTCGTCCAAGTCCACACGATGCTGCACCGTTCCAGACATTTCCATGGATTGGAGTCGTAGTTGCCAAAGTGTTTGCAGGTGCCCGCTGCACAACCATCGACTCGGCTGGAAATGGGGCGGTATGAATGAGACCCGAATGCGGTCAAGGGTAATGGTAGGCAAACGTATCGATCCTTCGATTCAGTGGCG
>JBBSJZ010000330.1:0-7119 GCA_038256795.1 Pirellulales bacterium
CGAAGTTCACTTGCGAGATACGGTTGATACTCGTTGCATCCATGGCTTGATCGAAGACGTCGGCACTCAAGTCGAACTTTGTCGTGTCGACGATGGCCATTTGCAGCTGGCATGTGAAAACGGTTTTCAAGCGTTTGTGTTCGATGAGCATCTCGATCATTTTTGCTTCCAAGCAACGTTGGAGATGCAGGGAAGCGGCAAGTGTGGGATCGTGTTTCGGATTGATCCAGAGAGTCGTGACGGTTATTACCTCTCTCTCGACCTTTTAAAAGGCGTGGCTCAGCTGCGATCTTGGGGCACGGGAGCCGACGGGAGCGGAGAAAACATGATGCAGTTTCGCTCGCTGCAATTAGGTTTCTGGTACTCCGAAGATCGCGGTCGCTCCGCAGTGCAGTTGATGGCTTTTGGCAGCTACATCGAATTTTCGATCGACGGACGAGTCGTGTTGTCGCTTGCTGACCAAACTTTCGCATCGGGTCAGCTGGGCATCTATCTGGAGTCCGCCGAAGTCCATTTGTCCGATGTGAGTTTGAGACACCTCACCTGCCCCAATCAATCTGACGAACACCTAGCGAGCGGGTAGTAAGATTTGGCCCAGTATCGAACTTGCGACCAAGTCCGGAGAGGGAATGATGGCAAAGTACGTTAAACGATCAAGGATTGACCACCGTCGATCCAGACGGGCGTTCCGGTGATGTGGCTGCTCAATTCACTCATCAGGAAAGCGACCATGCTAGCAACCTGTTCGGGCTTGCCGTACTTCCCGCCCGTTAGCGGAATGTCGCCTTCAGGATAGATGATTGGCGTTTCGATCTTCTCCAAGTGCTCGCGGTTTGTCTTCTCATGAATCTCGGACTCGATCGCGCCAGGACAAATCACGTTGACTCGAATTTGCGACGGTGCAAGCTCCAACGCCAACATTTGAGCCAGTGCAAATTGTCCTGCCTTGCTGGCTGCGTACGCAGACGCTCCCTCATTGCTGAAGGTTCGAGTGCCGTTGATCGACGACATGATGACGATGCTGCCTCGGCCTCGCTCGCGGATGTGCGGCACCGTGTGGTGGATCGACAAATATGTACCTGTGAGGTTGACGTCGATCGTTTTCCGCCATTGGTCAGGCGTCATTTCGTCAATCGGTGCCCAGGTGCCGTTGATGCCCGCATTGGCGACGAGTCCGTCGATGTGGCGGTAGTGCTTGGCAATCTTAGCGACCGCAGCGCGAACTTCGTCGCTGTTGGTCACATCTGCGGCTGCCCACATCGCATCGCCACCGTCGGCAGTGATCGCATCCACTGTTGACTGCATCTCTTCATCATCGCGAGCAACGATCGCGACTTTCGCGCCACACGCTGCTGTGAACTTAGCGATACCTTCTCCAATGCCCGAACTTCCACCCGTAATGACGATTACTTTTTCAGTGAGGTCGATATTCATTTCGGCTCTTCAAAGTTCAAAAGTAGCGAGATTCGCCAGGAATTTCTTCAGCAATTAGCCATCAAATGCTGGCGATACCTTATTGAGTCTACGTTTACCACCACACGCTAAAATTCGGTCCAATACGAACACCGCCCCGGTATCCCAGTGGTGATCGCCCGCCGTAGTAATACGGGCGACCACCACGCTGGTAATAGTTGTAAGGATTTGGCTGAAAGCCACCATTTCCGTAATACGAACGGTAGCGTTCTTGAAATCGATAGTCCCGATCAAGATATCCTCCACGACCGTAGCGTGAACCTGTCCAGTCGTTACTGATGTTCGGACGAAAACCGCGTCGCCCATCGTATTGAACCAGCGTTGTGAACTTCGATGACCATTTATCGGAACTTGAGGCATCATCCTCATCGGGTTGACTGGCCGGTGCCGCGTCAACACCTTCCAATGAACTGCTGACGGGCGGCGGTACAGGTCGCTTCATTTCATCCACTTGCATTTCGAGCGATCGGATTTGCGCACGCATCTCGTCGATCACTTCCTCCATCATACCCATGCTGGGTGATAGTGGCATCGAAAACTCACTCTCATCGGTGGGCATTCGGGATGATCGCCGGAACCACTGCATCGGTGCACTGGAGATTTCACCGAGCACCACCGACATCTGTAACTCTTGCTTGTCACGCTGGACTTCAAGCTTCAATTCAGCTCCCGGTTCATCTTCTCGAACGCTTTCAACAAACTGCTCGATCGACTCAACTTGCTTTCCGTTGATCTGCAGCACACGATCACCCACCTGAAGTCCTGCGCGGTAAGCTGGGCTGTTATCGTGGACGTCCTGGATCATCACGCCGGGTAGCTGGTCTGTTTTTCCTAACATCACACCTAACCAACTCCGCTGATGGCCTGGTAGCTCTTTGGCATTGGATGCGAGAGCGACCTGCTTGGTCAAAGTGCGACCACGTCGCCAAAGACTTACGTTGATCGTGTCGGTCCGTTCGAGACCCTCAATCTTCTGCTTCAACTCGTTTGGTGATGTGACGTCTTGATCGTTAATCGCCAAGATGTAATCGCCGGCACGAATCCCAGCAGACTCGGCCGGGCTGCCAACCATGGTGTCGATGACACAGACAGCGCCGCCGGGGCACGATCCGACCAGAACTCCGAGCGATGGAGACTCATTGTCCGAGAAATCATTTTCACTCTTCGAACGGTCTGATTCGGAAGGGTCAGCATTCTTCTCGTTATTCGGCTTTTCATTCGATTGATTTTGAGACGGAACTTTCGCATCGACCTCTTGCGCGTTGGCGGATCGTCGATCGTCGTGTGAGGAGAATGCTAGCAATGTTAGAATTGAAAGTGGGATCAAAAAACGTTGTCGGGTAGCCATTTTCTTCGTTACCTTTCATCAAGGGGGATTCGGCAGAATTCCCAGGTCAAGCTCGTAAAGAGAGTCTCTGGCGAGTTATCTGGTGCGTCAATCGACTGCAAAGTTTGTGCCGGTCTGGAAGACTTGGATCAACTGCACTGCATTTGACGGTACTCGATTTGCTTCGCGATTTGCTCGCCGGGGCATTGCTGCTTCGACGTCTCATTCGGACATGATCAAATTTCGTGACGCCCATGAATCCAGTCGACCTGCAGAGCTTCATCACCATTGCGATCGCGGCCGGGCTTGGTGCGATGGTTGGGATCGAGCGCGAAATCCGCGGAAAGCCTGCGGGAATTCGAACGCACGTTTTCGTTTGTGCCGGTTCTGCTCTGATGATGATCTTGGGTCAAGAAATCATTGACCAATTTCAGAAGCAGGAATCGTCGGACGTTTTGAAGGCTGACCCGATTCGTGTGTTGCAGGCGATTGTCGTCGGGATCAGTTTCCTGGGTGCGGGAACGATTGTTCATGACGAGCGAAAAGGTGTCGAGGGACTGACGACGGCAGCTACCATTTACTTGACTGCAGGGATCGGCGTAGCGACGACTGTCGATCGCGTGGGTCTTGCAATCGCGGTCACGCTATTCGCTGTGAGCGTTCTGGTCGTGATCGGGTTCATCGAGCAACGTGTGCAGCAATGGTACAAGCGGCGGATGCCGTAGCATTCGTGACGACGAGTGTTCGGTCTTCACGTTGTTCGATGCCGTTGAGGTCCCCTGAGTTGCCACTTGAGCATGCTGCTTCGCGAAGGACGAGGGAAGTTCGGCAATCAGCCGGATCGTTACTGAATCGACTTCGCGAACAACGTCACGGGGTGGTGGCTATGGGCCTGATTGAACTCGAGTCGGCTCGCTCGCGTCGGAGGTTGAGGCTGTTCACGGCGACGTCAGAATCGTTCCAGTGATTCGGGGCCGGTCGTTTTGAGCAGTCGCTGGGCTTCGTCGAGCCGTACGTCGGTACCCGTGACCAAGATGAGCACGCCTCCTTCACTGACCCGTCGCTCGTAATCTCGCGTGACATCTTTCTTCACACCCCATTTCTCTGTCGCACTAGCTAGGCCCACGGCCCCCGCACCGATCGCCATACCCGCCAAAGGACCAGCAATCATGAATGGCCCGATCAGTGTCGCAGTACCCAGCATCGCCCCAATCGTTCCACCGACCGCCCCGCCCAACCCCGCGCTCGCTTCGGTTGGCGGTGAACCGTCAGGAACCTTTTTCAATCGCTCCAATTCAGTGACCGACTCGTCGCTCTGCTTGGTGGCGATTGAGACTGTTTCATTCGTGTAGCGAGACTTCTCTAAAACTTGCAGACCGATATCGGCATCTTCTGCTGATTTGTAAACGGCAACGACGCAAGATTGGTGAGCGGACATGATTTCAGTCTCCGTGGGGTGGGTTTCGCCAAGCTTCTTGGGTAAAAAAGCCAGTTTCGTGGATTTGACTACTGTGGTCTCGGCTCTGGAAACGGTTTCGGCAGCGGCGGAATGGGCGTCGGCGGCTCGGGGCTAGGCGGCAGCGGACGTGGTGGATTCGGTGGCTTGACATGAGTGAGCATTTTCAATCTCTCGTAGAAACAAGTGCAATCAACGCACACCGAGTGGAAATCGCGTGCCAAACCGAGTTGTTCTTCCACTTCATTGTTGGCATACCATTTGCGTTGAGCGTTGCATCGGCAAACTTCCTGAGCATGGGATGTAGTTTTCGCGAATCCCACAACGATCTCCAGCCAAGGTGACCAAATCAATGAACGCCCCGCTCAACTCCGTGAATTGTCCTAAGTGCAATTCGATTGTCGACGATCGCGCTCCGGCATGCCCGACTTGTGGCGAGCGAATCTACGTCATCTCACCGGCTCAAAAACACCCCGGAAAAAATCCGTCGAAATCTCGTACGTCCAACGACAGACAAGGGCCGGGTAAAGGTTGATGAATGATATTGGCGTCGCGATTGCGTTAATGTCGTTAGTTTGCGTAATCGTTGGTTGGCTGGCGGGTCGGTACCTGTACCCGACCAAGGGGCAGCGCGTGATGTTGTGTCTCGCGTGCAGCGTACTTGCAGCGATCTACTTTCTTTTCTACGCATCGGGGCAATTGTTCTGGGCCAAGTTGGTTCCGGTGTCCGCCTGCATCATCTACACCAACTTCGCAGCGATCTTTGCCGCCCTGGCCGCAGGTTGGGCTTGGCGACTGCCAAGCACACCGGCTTGGCGACGCGGCGTGATGGTGTGCTTGCTGGGGTTAATGTCACTGGCGGCTATCGTGTGGCCGCTGATGTCGATAGCCGTGCGACCGCCGCCAACCGGTGGTGATACGTGGCGAGATGGTGTGGCGATGCAAACTTCGTGGGCAACTTGTAGTCCGGCCGCCGCTGCGACTTTGCTCCGCGCGGAAGGCATGGAGGTGGACGAGGCGGATTTGATTCCACTTTGTTTGACTGATTCCGCTGGTACGCCCACGCTCGGTTTGTATCGAGGTATCGCGTTGATCGCCAACCGAAATGGTCGCAGCGTTAAAGTTGTCGACGAGACGCTCGACCAACTTCTGGCAAACGATGATTGGCCAGTTTTGCTTGCCGTGGAATTGCCATTTGGTGCCGAGGATCGACGCTACGCGGATCAATGGGGCTGGATCCCTGGCATGGGACATTCGGTAGTGGCGTTGGGGAGGACCGAAGACGGCGGAGTCGTGATTGGTGACCCATCCGTCGGCCTGGAACGCTGGTTCGAAGCCGACTTGCAAGTGCTCTGGCACGGCGACGGCATTCGATTGCCGTAGTCCGATCCGCCAGAATTCCGAAGGCTGCGCGGCGAAGAATTCTGGCGAATTGCGAGACGTTTAGCGCACCTTGGATTCGCGTTTCCACATGCGGTGCTGTTTGGCTTGCGTGATGAAGTCGTCAAGCTTCGCCCCGCCGACATTGATGACGCCAGGCTCGTCATCGACTGGCACCGAGGCTTTTTGGAACAACGGTTTCGCAATGTCAATGTAACCGATCACCTTCAAGTGCGCAAAGCCATCGCGTATCCAATCAATCGCCGCGGCTTGTTGCAGCAACATTTTGACGGACGACTCAGCGGGTGCGACGATAACGCAATCGAACAGCGTCGATGGTGCCCCGGCAAGAAAATGGTCGGGCTGCACCTCATTGCCTGAGTCATCATGCATCGGACCAATGCTGGGAGCCACCAATTCGACGCTCGCCTCTTCCGTTTCGGCGGCTTTCCTGATCGCAGCAATCAACTTGCCACTGGTGCCGTCCGTCACCATGACACCGATTTTTTTACCAGCGATCGAGACGGGGGCTTTCGTGTACTGCGATAAGGCGGGTGAGGCCGCCGGATTGCCTACCGGAACCCGCGGTTGAATTTGATCCGCTTGACCGACCATTCCTAACTTTTCAGCAACCATCGTCGCCAGTGACTCATCAACATGATGAAGGTGTCCGAGCATCCGCGTACGAATTTTGACGGCTTGGCATTTGCCAAGTTCAAAGGCAAAACCGCCCGCGATGTGTCGTTGTTCAAACTCGGTCATCGACTTGAAGAACAACTTCGCTTGCGTGTAAAAATCAGCGAAGCTTTCGGGACGGATGCGAAGTTTCTGGCCCGATTCTTCGGAGGCGTACGATTGAAAGCCACGCTTGGGATCTTCTCTCAACGACCCGTCGTCGAGGCTATTCGGTTCGTTCGCGACGCGCCCCGTCGGCACCTCCATTTGCATGTGACCATCACGCTGGAAGTTGGCGAACGGGCACTTGGGTTTATTGACGGGAATTTGGTGGAAGTTGGGGCTCCCGAGCCGAGATAGTTGCGTGTCGAGATAAGAGAAAAGTCGACCTTGCAGCAGCGGATCGTTCGAGAAGTCGATACCGGGTACGAGATGCGAAGGGCAAAAAGCTACCTGCTCGGTTTCAGCGAAAAAGTTGTCGACGTTGCGGTCCAGGACCATCTTTCCTAGCGGCGTCAGCGGCACAAGTTCTTCTGGGATCAGCTTGGTCGGATCAAGGACATCGAAATCAAACTCATTCGCTTGTTCTTCGGTAAAGGCTTGCACCGAGAATTCCCATTCGGGATAGTCGCCCGCTTCGATCGCATTGAATAGATCACGGCGGTGAAAGTCAGGGTCTGCGCCGCCGATCTTCACCGCTTCATCCCAGATCAATGAAAACGTCCCCAATTTGGGACGCCAATGGAACTTCACGAACGTTGACTCTCCTTGAGCGTTAATCATGCGGAAGGTGTGAATGCCGAACCCC
>JBBSJZ010000331.1:0-7119 GCA_038256795.1 Pirellulales bacterium
CGCCGCCGCGGGACTGCACTTGGATTGGCAAATACCGCATCCAGCACCCCGACAAAAAATGCACAGACGACTCCGGTCGAGTTGGCCGGAGCGTAATTTGCCGAACACTCCGCCCTGCATTAGCCCGCAGCCGCAGCCGCCCATTGAACCGCACTGGCCACATCCGCCGCCGAAGATGCCGCCGCCTGGTCCGCCGTAGCCGCCCATCCCGCAACCGCAACAGCCTGGATCGCCGCAGCCACCCATGCTGTCACAACTGCCGTCGGAATATTGAAATTCACCGCCACCGAACATATCCATCGGTGCCGAGTCGCAATTGCCGTTGCAGGACGGATTGCCGCAACCGTGAACGCGTTGGGACATCGCGACTTGCGAGATGTCGCCGTAGCCGCCGGATAAACTCGGCACGCTCGAGCTCATTAAGGGATTACCCATCATCGACGGGTGTCCCATCATGGCGGGGTTGCCGGCCATCGGTGGTTGACCGGAGTACATCGCCGGAGCGACCATCCCAGCCGGTGTGACATAGCCGCTGGCGGCGTAGTCGATGTTGGCGTTGACCACGCGAGGCGGCTGGGCTTGAGCGGTAACGCTCATCACCGCAAACGCGACGAGCGCGCCCACCGGTCGCACGAGACGCTTGAGCATACTCGCCGCGCGGCATTGCACCCAACCCGTTGGTTGGATCGCTGTTCTTAGTTGACTCATTCGGTGCATCGCTAAAATCTCCGCGGCCGTTGTGCCGCCTCGCTGTGGGCCGGTCGTCAGTCCCTTGAATCGAATCCGCCGCGGATGGACCGCGCGGAAATATCGCTCCAGACGGACTTATCGGCACATCCCAACGCGAAGGTTTGGTTATTCCAGCAGATCCACCTAGGAAAACTTTGCCGGTCACGACCTGTCGCAACGGCAACGCTGGATGAAACACGCCCATCCACGCGGTAAACTCATGGCATGCACGTCCCCACCGACTCCACCGAGTTTCACGAATCGACCCTGCGTGAACTCGTTAACAGACTGGGAACTCCGCCGCCCGATGTGATCGCGGCTTGGCGCAGCGAACGAGTCATTGATTTGCCTCGCGACAGCTTGCCGGATGACTTTCAGGACTGGGACCTCGATGAGCTCCGTGTGACTGCGAACGCATGTCTAAAGTGGCACCACAATCCGACGGAGCCGCTGGTAGCGACGCCCGCCGAATTCAAGTCCGAAATCGCGGCGAATGCGAAATCCGTGCCAACACAGCGGAGATCGAAAAGCAATCTCGCAAAGTGGCTCGTCGTCGGCGGATTATCGCTGAGCTTGTTTGCGGCAATCGTCTGGGCCAACCGCCCGCGAGCCGATATTAGCGCCAGCTCCGCGTCGTTTCCACCTCAACCGATCACCCTCGAACCCGCGACACCGCCGCGGCAGGTCGTTCCGCTTCCCACCACCGAGCCGCTCGAGACATTCGACTCGATCCACCAAAACGATGCTGTTGCAGTGGGCTCGCGACTGGAGATCCCCGTATTAAACACACTCGTAAACGGCGTCGATCCGCGTTCGTTCGCACTCGAAAGCTTGCTGCCGCCCACGGAATTGGAAGTGACACCGAGCACTGCTTCGGCTCCGCCGATGGTGGCATCGACGATGGCTATGGGTATTTCCTCGGCAGCCACCGCATCGGTGTCTGACGTTCTGGCGGCCGGTGACGATGCGCCCCCGCCTGAATCACCCCAAGCGATCCAAGTACCGGTGACGAGCGGCACCGTTTCGGCCGATCCGCTGGTCCTTGAATTCGACCGTGCCGACCAGCAACCGACCTGGGATCTGGGCCGTGCGATCTCGGTGGCGAACACCACCATCACGGTCTCGCTCACCATCGGCGAAGACATCGAACAGGGCTGGATCGAACCGCTCGAGCAAACGCCCGTGAGGCGTGCTCGCGGCATCGTCGTCCTTACGACAAGCGACGAGGAATCCGTCGCCGTCGGCATCCGGCTCGATCCGCGAACGGGCTCGAAATTATCGCTTCGACTTCGCTTCGTCGCACGTTTGGATCCGACGCTACCATGGCAACCGCTCACGCGTGAAGGTTTACTCAGGTCTCTCGACTATCTCGGCCAACAGTCGCTGATCGCGAGTACCCAAGCGGAACAAATCGAAGCTGTCTATTCCCAGGGTGACTCGGCTGAGCGAAGTGCACTGCGCGACCAACGCGACATGATGAAAATGCGCGCCGCTCGCTCCACCTTACTACTGGGTCGCTGCGGCGAACTTGTCAAGCTCGTCGACAAAATCGAAGCCACGGCGTACTTCGTGGTCACACTGAGCGAAGGCGACGCTGTGGTCTTGAAAACGATGCTGCCCAAGTAAGGCGAGCGGCAGTTCAGATGTATCCTCTCCCTCAACGCCTTGTTGGGGGAGAGGGCAGGGTGAGGGCTAGAAAAATATCTGCCGCTCGCCTAGACGCTTTTCTCCAGTCGCTGGGCCTCGATTTGGGTGAGCGTGTGAAGTTTGCCGACGCCGGCGCCGGGACACGCTTCACAGGTTTCTTCCCAATCGCGACGTCGCTTCAGATTGCTGTCCCAGAACGGCCATGTCCGGCACTGGATAGGCCGCGATTCGTAAACGGTGCATTTGCGAGTGTCCGGATCGAGCAAGATGCAATCGCCGTCCGGGTACTCGACCAGGCTCTTCTCCGCGCCGACTTGGCGAACGAATCGATGCTCGAATGCATCAACGCTCATCTTCATCTCCGCCGCGATCGCGGCGAGCTCGTCGTCATTGAGCCAAACGAAGCCCGGGGCACCGCCACAGCATTTACCACACTGGGTACACGTAAATTTTAAACCGTCTTTGTACCAGGGCGCACGTTTGGGTTTCGATTCGGGCATCAGGTCGATCGGAAAAAAGGATGTTCGAAAGTGGTGGTTCAAGAACCGGTAGACCCCCATCGGTTCTCGCGGCACAAATTCCGCATCGATATTACGGGAAACGTATCACCCGCGTCGACGGGGTCAAATTGAACCTCGAAACTGGCAACCGACGACGTGATCGTTGACGATACCCATCGATTGCATGAACGCGTAGCACGTCGTCGGTCCGACGAACGACCAACCGCGTCGCTTCAAATCCTTGCTCAACAGTGTCGATTCCGCCGTCATCGCGGCAACGTCGCCGCGGATGTGAATCAGTGGTACGCGTTGCGGTTCGAATCGACGCAGGTAGCCGGAGAGCGAGCCGTGCTCCTCGATTAAATCGATCGCGCGAGCCGCATTGTTGATCACGGATTCGATTTTGCCACGATGACGGACAATTCCCGCATTCTCGAGCAAACGAGTGACGTCCTTGGTCGTAAACTTGGCGACGCTCTCGATGTGAAAGTCTCGGAAAGCGTTCCGAAACTCTTCTCGCTTTCGCAAAATGGTCAACCAACTCAATCCGGCTTGGAAGCCTTCAAGGCATAACTTTTCGAACAATCGCCGATCATCCGTCACGGGCTTGCCCCACTCCTCATCATGATAACGAACATACTCGGGATCATCGCCGCACCACCAACAGCGAACGATGCCGCCTTCGGATTGAATCAAGGCGTCTGAGGGCATGGGAGCGTTCCGCTTGAGCCGGGGCATTTAGAGACTCGAAACCGTCAACGTGACGAGGGTGATGAGCACGGCCGCAATCAAGTTCAACATCAATCCCGTCCTCGCCATCACGTCCGTGCGAATCCCGCCAGCACCGAAGACGATCACGTTGGGTGCCGTCGCCACCGGCAACATGAATGCGCATGAACAACTAATCGTGCCCGGGATCATCACCGTTTTCGGATCCACCTCCGTGGCCACAGCGAGCGCCCCGAGAATGGGTAACAAGAGCGTCGCGGTCGCGGTGCTGCTCGTCAATTCCGTGAGGAACGTCACCATCAAGCACACGGCGAGTACGATCGTCCAAGTCGGCGCGTCCGAAAACACGGATAATTTGCCACCGATCACCGCGCTCAGTCCCGTCACCTCGAACCCATCGGCGAGAGCCAATCCACCGCCGAACATGATGAGAATGCCCCAGGGAATCTTGACCGCCGCCGGCCAATCCAACAATCGCTCTGACGTCGCGCCATGACCCTCGCCGCTCGGCACGAGAAACAAACACATCGAAGCAGCCAGCGCGACCGTGGCGTCACCGACCATGTCGCCGCCACCGCGAAGCAACGATGACCAACCGCCCCAAGGCGCGGATCGAAAGATCCACAGCAACGCGGTCACTGTAAAAATGAGCATCACCCGAATCTCACCCTTGCGCCACTGGCCGACTGCCGGCATTTCGACGATTCCCATCTCCGGCATCTTGCGAGTCAACCACCACCAAATGATGGGCAGCATGACGAGCGTGATCGGCAAGCCGTACTGCATCCACTGGCCGAAAGTCACTTCGACGCCAAAGTCACGCTCGATCATCGACATGAAAATCACGTTCGGCGGCGTACCGATCGGCGTCGCCATGCCGCCCACGCTCGCGGCATAGGCGATCCCGAGTAGCAGCGGCGTGCGGAGCGACGCATCACGCACTTGACTGAGCACAGCCGTGGCGATCGGTAACATCATCAGCGTCGTCGCCGCGTTACTAATCCACATCGACAACATCGCGGTCGCGAGCATGAACCCGAGTACCAATCGCTTGCCACCGCGTCCACCCACCGCTCGCACCATCGTCACCGCGATCCGCCGATGAGCACCACTACGCTCCATCGCCGCCGATAAAAAAAATCCGCCCATCAGCAGCAGGATCATGGTGTGGCCATACGATTTCGCTACTTGGGAATGTGAAAGGATGCCGAAAAATGGAAACGCCACGAACGGTACCAAACCGACGATGTCGATGTCCAAGCACTCAAAGATCCACCACATCGCGCACAACATCGCGACGAATGCGCAAAGCGATGCGGGCGTCGATAAGCCCGACCCGTGGCAACCGATCGCAATCAGCGCCGAAATTGCCGGAGCCAACCACAGCATCTGGCTCGAGAGTCGTGAGAACGAAAGCATCAGTATCTGGACCGCCTGGGTATCTGGTGCGACTAAAAAGTTTCGGTGCCCCAACCGAGTCGCTACACTTTATACTGCGACACGGCTCCGCGTTTCACTCGGCTCGAGGATCGAAATCGGGTGCCCCATACGGCGATCACTCAATCACCTCTGCAAGAGACTCTTTCATGACAACACGACGCGATTTTCTCCGTGGCACCGCCGCAGTCTTGGCAACGTCGAGCATCGCGGCGTCGCTCGTCAACGCGACGATCGCGCGAGCCGATAACTCCGCGCCGGCGGAAAACGAATCACCCTGGATCCGCAAGACGCTGAAAATAGGCATGGTGCAATCCAAGGGATCACTCACCGATAAATTCAAGCTCGCCAAAGCAGCCGGTTTTGCCGGGATTGAACTCGACGCACCGAGCCTCGATGCTGACGCGGCAAATTTGGCCGCTCAAGAAAGTGGCTTGATCATCGACGGCACCGTCGGCGACTATCACTGGCAAGTTCGCCACACCGATCCTAAGGCCGAAGTCCGAGAGCAAGCTCTTCGTAATCTAAGACTCGGGATCGAGCGAACAGCCGCTGTTGGCGCGGACACCATGTTGCTGGTTCCCGGTCATGGCAAGGACGGCACGCCCGAGGAAGTGCTCCAGCGTGCGAAAGTCGCCGTGCAGGCAGTGCTTGCCGATGCCGAACGACTCGGCGTCAAAATCCTCATCGAAAACGTGTGGAATGAATTCATGTACGATCCCAACGGCGGTAGCAGCCAATCAGCCGATCTGCACGCCGCGTTTGTCGACTCGTTCGATTCGCCCATGGTCGGAATGCAATTCGACCTCGGCAATCATCACAAATTCGGTGACGTCGCCGAGTGGACACGAACGCTCGGTAAGCGAATCATGAAGCTCGATATCAAGGGTTACTCACGCGAAAATCAAAGTTGGACTAAAATCACGGAAGGTGATATTGACTGGGCTGGCGTCCGCAAAGCGCTGCTCGAAATCAACTTCACCGGCTGGTGCGCCGCCGAGGTTGGCGGCGGAGGCCTAGACCGCCTGAAAGAGATCAGCGAGAACATGGAAGCAGCGCTCCAGTGCAGTAGGTCTGTTGGCGCGGTGAGTTAGTCCCTCGTCAACCGTTCATGTCTCAATCAAATCCCCGAGCCGACGCAGCACCCGTGCTCGCCGCCGATGCAATTCCCGTGAGTTGTCACGTCAGTGTGATGCCTCAAGAGATCATCGATTGGCTCAGCCCAATCCAACCGCGGCATGTGGTTGACGGAACCCTCGGCGGTGGCGGTCACATGCGACTGCTGCTCACATCCATTCCGAGCATCACGCGTCTCATTGCACTGGACCGAGATCCCGTGCCCGTGAAGCGAGTGCGCGATGGCGGTTATGACCCGCGACTGAGTCCCTATCAAGCGAGTTACGAGAACACCCCCGCGGCGATGCGTGACTGTGAAGTCGAGACCATCGATGCCATGGTGCTCGACCTGGGATTGTCCAGCGATCAACTCGAAGATCGTGAACGGGGATTCAGCTTTGTCGCCGGTGGTCCCCTCGATCTCCGCTTCGATCCGACCACGGGCATCCCAGCGTCTCAGTGGTTGGCCCAGAAAACGGAAAAAGATATCGCCGATACGATCTATGCTTTCGGCGAGGAACGATTCAGTCGCCGTATCGCGCGAAGGATCGCTGAACGACGCGCCGAACGCAAACCCGTGACCACGGTCGAACAGATCGTCGAGATTTGTCGCCAATCGGTTCCACGCAGCAAGAACCACGACATCCATCCCGCGACGCGAACGATGCAGGCGCTGAGAATCGCGGTCAACGACGAACTCGGAATCTTGGAACGCACCCTACGAGTCTGTGCGGACTGGTTCGCACCCGGCGGACGAATGGCGATCATCAGCTTTCATTCGCTCGAAGATCGCTTGGCCAAAAACGCGTTTCGCGAAGATCAACGCTGGAATGTCCTCACCAAAAAACCGCTCCGCCCAAGCGACGAGGAAATCCAAACCAACCCAAGGAGCCGAAGCGCTAAATTAAGGGTCGCCGAAAGAATCAACTAGCTACCACCAACTTATGAATGGCAACTAGCA
>JBBSJZ010000332.1:0-7041 GCA_038256795.1 Pirellulales bacterium
GATCGCATCGAGCCCCGAGCGAATAAACGCCGTCCGAAAGTACTCAAGCTAATGACTCAACCGCGAAGCGAGTTCAAGGCCGAACTGAGAGTCGCCGCGTGAGTCGTAAGTCCTTACGCAGAAAGCGGCAGTGCCATTCGTGACGGGGGTAGTTTTGTGAAGGCAGGTCGGTATGGTTCGTGGGAACCGTAGCTCCGCTCACAGGAATTTGCCGTGCCCCGTCAAAAACGATCTGATGAAGCGGGCGTGATCTACCACGCTCTGAATCGTGGCAATGACCGAAAAACAATCTTCGAGAAACCAGCAGACTACGAAGCGTTCATCCGAATTCTTGATGAAGGGCTCCGAAAGTACGATGTCGATTTGTTTGCGTTCACCGTCATGCCGAACCACTGGCACCTGGTGCTCAGACCGGGGAAGGATGGTCAGATGGGGCGACTGCTGCGATGGGTTTCTGCAACGCATACCTTGAGATACCACGGGCACTACCATCAGCACGGTTATGGTCACCTCTATCAGTCTCGCTTCAAGAGCTTTCCCGTTCAGGACGATGAACACTTCTACGTGCTGTGCCGATATGTCGAACGAAACCCTTTGCGCGCGAATTAGGTCGCGGCTGCCGAGGATTGGCCTTATGGTTCACTCTTTCGCTGGAATCAGTCGGTTCCACCAAAACCTGAAATTCTCTCCTCGTGGCCGATGCGACGGCTACCCAACTGGGTCGATCGGGTCAATGCGGTACTTTCGCAAACGGAGCTGGATGCGTTGCGAATGTCGGTCAACCGTGGTCGTCCCTTCGGTGAAGAAATCTGGGTGGAGGAAATCGCCGAACGGCATGGGTTGTGGTACACCATGCGACCGATCGGGCGACCAAGGAAGAAAGAGGCGCAGCCGAGATAACTTTAAAAACCCAGTTATTCCCCCCGTCACCTTTCTCTTTCTCCGGAGAAGCACTGGGTCTTTCCACAGGGCGACGCACCACTGCCGCACATACCACTCGAGTTCGCCTGGGGCCAATTGAAGCTCAACGACGTCGCCGGTGGATGTGACATCCGCCCCATGGCGCCGAAACAACGTGAAGCGATGGGCGCTGCCGCGCCGACTTGCGGTCATTGACCCGTGATTGGCGCACGGTGCTGTACGGCTACCGTTACTGGGCAATGTCCTTCAGTCGTCCGATCGCTCGGCGCATGGACGCGACATTGATTTGGTGCACATCGATCGGCTTGCCAATGCCCGCGAGCATCGTCACGGTCAATCGGCCGCCGAGGTGCTGGCGGAATTCTTCGAGACCGACCAGCAAGCGATCGATCGGTTCCAGTGCCGCATCCCACAGCGGTAGCCCGAGCGCGGCCAGGCATTCGCAAACCGCTGTGGCTTGCTGTGCGGGAAATCCGTGCTCGAGGGATGAGTAAAGGGAGTCGATCGCGACACCGATTCCGACCGCTTCACCGTGACGCAATCGATAGCCGGTGAGCGGTTCGAGTTTGTGGGCGGACCAGTGGCCGAAGTCGAGGGGTCGCGCCTCGAGCATCTCGAAGGGGTCGCCGCCAGCGGTGATGTGCCGCAGGTGCGCGACACAGGAATGATGGATCGCTTCACCAGCGATGCTCATCTCACGATTGCGAATCGCATCGGCGTGCTCGCACAGCCACTCGAATTGCTGGGGACTTTTGAGCAGTGACACCTTCACCGCCTCACTGAATCCGCTGCAATAATCGCGGTCCGGCAGCGAATCCAAGGATTTCAAGTCATTGATCACGGCCCACGGAACGGCGAAGGTGCCGACCCAGTTTTTTTTGCCGAAGTAATTGATCGCGTTTTTGACGCCGACGCCGGAGTCCGCTTGGGCGAGCGTTGTTGTGGGAATGCGAATTAGCCGGATGCCGCGGTGCGCGATTGCTGCGGCGTAGCCGACGGCATCGAGCATCGCTCCGCCACCCATTGCCACAATGAAGCTACGTCGATCCAGTCCATGCGTCTCTATCTGGCCCAGCAATCGATCGATGGTCTCGGGCGAGTTTTTGATCTCTTCGCCACCCTCGATCGGAATCACATCGGCGACGAGTTCGATGTTACTGAGTGACGCCAATTGGCGAGCGATGCGAGACGCGTTTCCGCTCGCGCCGAGCAGTGATGTCTCCGCCCAGACGAGTACGCGCGGGGCGACGCCGGAGTCAGTGTCAGCGACGAGAAGGTCGGCGAGCACGTGAAAGCAGTCACCCCCGACGTCCGCCGTCTCACGCAAGCGATGCGTGAACGGCACCGCAAATTCGATGTCGATTGAACGAGAGAGTTGTAGCTTCGGCATGGACTAGAACGTTTCGTCTTTCCAACCACGCCATAGCCAGCGCAGTGAGTCGGGAAAAATGGCTCCACCATGTTGACCGTTATGGGCTCCGCTACCGAACACGAATTTGTAATCGTAATCGCGAAACTTGAGCGCCGCCGCCATCTGCTGGTTCGCCAGCGGCCAATTGCCATGCACGTTATCGAGATCTCCGGAACCGTCTTGCAGGAACACTCGCAGCGGTTTCTTGTCTCCCTTGCGGATCATGGTTTCGTAATTGTGACCGCCGCGGATGTTCACGAAGCTGCCAATGTGCGAGAGCACTTTACGAAAGCTGTCCGGTCGATGCCACGCGGCACCAAAGGCACAGATGCCGCCGGAGCTGTTGCCGCAAATCGCACGCAGCTCTGGATTGCGAGTGATCGAGTAATCCTTTTCGACCTCGGGCAAAATTTCGTTGAGTAAAAACTCCGCGTAATCGCCGTTGACGCTGTCGTATTCGACGGCCCGGTTGGACGGTGACGGGCTCCAGCCTCGCTTTTCGGCCAATTCACCCTTGTGGCCGGGATCGACCAGCACGGCGATCGTGACCGGCATCTCACCCTTGGCAATGAGATTGTCAAACACCACCGGCAAGCGAAAATCACCCGCGGTGCCTTCGAAGGCGTGCCCGTCTTGGAACACCATGAGCGCCGCAGGCTTGGACTTGTCGTACTGCGCGGGGACGTAAACGCTGTAGCGGCGGTGCGTGCCCGCGTAAACCTTGCTATCGAGCCACTCATGCTGGGTGATCGTGCCCTGGGGCACCTTGGCATCCATTTGTGAATCGGGCCCGTGATCGTTTTCGTCAGCCGACGCGGTGGTCATTCCAGGCGGCATTGCCAAAGCAGTAACTGCGGCCAGGGCCAACCAAAAAATGAGACGCATTTTGAAACACCGAGCTGAGGAAAAACGGAAGACGGGCGGGACGAAGTCGATATCTTAGCGAGTCCGTTCACACCAGTTTACTCGCTCGGTACGGAAGATTCATGACGCAAGGTCGGGTTGCGCCGGTTGTAGGAGTGGTGAGGACTGGAGAATCGGGCCGCAGCCCATTTTGTTTCGAAATTCGCATCACGCCCAAAAACACAAACTATTTTGGGGTTCATGCGAACCACTCATCTCATGTCGTTTGTTCTGCTCGCCGCCTCGATGACGGTGTCCACCGCTACCGCCGCGGATTGGTTGACGATGCCGAGCCAATTTTCGCACGACCCAGTTACGGGCATGCGAGTGTCTCAGTTCGCACCCGCGGTGACCCCCTCAGCTCCGCTCGCGGCCGATTATCGAACGAGTGGCTTCTCACACACCCGCAGCACGCTGAATTACGGCCAGTCCGCGGACAATTACTACCGCGTCAACACTTGGGGTGCTCCCGTGCAACCCTACGGTGAATGGCGTTTCCCGAATCGGCCCTACAGCGCTCCCTACAGCCAATGGGGAGCTCCGTTTGCTGGACTCGGACAAACCAATCTCGGCTTCTTCGGCGGCAATTACGGATTCGACACCGGTCAACCTGGAACCGGTCAGCCGGGCGTGGGTCAACCGGGTTTCGGTCAACCGGGCACCGGACAACCGGGCGTCGGACAACCAGGCGTCGGTCAGCCAGGTTTCGGACAACCAGGCGTCGGTCAGCCGGGTTTCGGTCAACCAGGTTTAGGGCAACCGGGGGCTGGCTTCGGCTATCCAGGCTTCGGGCCCGGTTTTGGCCAACCCTTGAACCCGTATCCGATCGGACCGAATTCTGCGTACCCGGACCCGCCATATTACGACGGCTACCATCCGGTCTACCGCGATTGAGAAGCGATGGTGATTGACCCGAGATGTTTGTAACGGGGCGGTGCTTAGCTAGCCGGTGGCGTGCGCGGGTGATCGACTTTGACGATCTCCGCTTCGAACAACTCGACGCATGCTTTAACGAGCGGGTGATGCTCAAGTTCCCGCATCCGAGTCACACGTGACTTGCCCGCAGCTTTGGGAGCAAACACGGGTTCCGCGGTGCCGGCCTCAGCAAAGAATTCGAGCGAAACATTTCGATGGGCTAGTCCGCTCAGCGTTCGAATGATCGAGTCGCGATGCGCGGGCGATTCACAGCGGCTCATCGTCAACCGAGACTTGGCGGGAAACACCAAACGCAGTTGTCCCTCGCCGACACATTCGACACGCTCGACCGCACGGGCCATCGACTCGGTCATCGACTCGAGGTGGCCGATACAGGCTTTCCAAAGTGGGACGACTCCGGCGTGCGTCCAAGTGATCTCGCCGAGCGATGCCGGCGCGGCGTCGCTCGATACAACGGGTCCAGCGTCGATTCGAGGTTCACGCATGACTGACGGCGCCGGAGTGATTGGGGCCGCAGCTACGGTTCGCTCGCGCGGCGCCGTAGCCAACGCCAGTGGGGTTTCCACTCGCAAGGAAGCAGTCGCAGGTGGACTGGCTGAGGCACCGCCAAGTCTCGGCGAGCGATCAGGAAGCGGGGCCGGGATCACCGGGCCGTTTTTTTTTTCCGGCGGGCGCATCGTCGTTCCACCCGCACTCGCCGCGGCGGCGGCTAGATCCGCCAGTCGTTGCAGGTCCGGCAACTGGCACGCTTGGATCAATGTCGCCTCGAGCAGCACCCGAGAGTAAACGCTGTGTCGGATACGGACGAGTGTCTGGTCCAGCAGACTAACCACGGCCAGGACCGTTTGCAGTCCCCAATCGTCGGCGAGCTGCTTGAGCTCGTCGTAGATCGACACGGAAGTGTGACGCAGCATGGTGGCGTCACAGCCCACGGCAACTGCCATCAGATCGCGGAAGTAGCCGAGCAATTGTTCGGCCAAACGGCCCGCATCGACACCGGCATCGATCGCCGTATCCATTTGCCGGAGTGTCTCGGCCGGATTCTGCTGGGCCATGGCCTTGGCGAGCGAGTGCAGTCGTTCTTCGTCCGCGGTGCCGAGCATCGCGTGGACTTGGTCCGCGGTCAGCCGTCCACTGCAAAAACTCAGCACCTGTTCCAACAACGATTGGCTATCTCGCATCGAACCGGCCGCACGGCGGGCGATCAACTCGAGCGCGGCATCATCCGCCTCCGCCGACTCCGCCGTCACGATGTCGCGCAAGCGGGCCGCGATCTTGGACACTTCCACCGGAGCAAAATCAAACCGCTGGCAACGGCTGAGGACCGTGATCGGAATCTTCTCGGGGTCGGTCGTGCAGAAGATGAACTTGACGTGCTCGGGTGGTTCCTCGAGCGTCTTGAGCAGCGCATTGAACGCCGCGCCGGTGAGCATGTGAACTTCGTCAATGATGTAGATCTTGTAACGAGATCGACTCGGACGCACGCCGACGTTCGCGCGCAAGGATCGAATTTCGTCGATCCCGCGGTTACTCGCACCGTCGATCTCGATGACGTCAACGTCTTCACCCGAATCAATCGCTTGAGCCGTATCCGAGGACTGGTCCGGCGACGCCGAGGGTCCGTCAGGATTATTGAGTGCCTTGGCAAAGATCCGCGCGGTGCTGGTTTTGCCAACCCCACGGGCGCCGGTGAACAGGTACGCGTGACCCACACGGTTGGTGTCGATGGCGTTCTTGAGCGCACGTCCGACTGAATCCTGGCCAACCAGTTCGTCGAACCCGCGCGGCCGATACCGCCTCGCGACGACAACATAGCTATCAGAAACGGGGGCGGTGGTATCGGAAGATTCAGCCATACTCGAACGTGATGGAGGTCCGATCGTGATTGAGGTTCGATCGCGATGCGTTGACTCGCCGCTGACGGTGATCGCCAAACTGATGGGGAACGACCTTGTTGGCGACCACAAATCTTGCCCGGTGGCGGCGACCCTCACACAGAGCTACACCGCTTATGGCTGCTCCAGTTAAGGCCTGACCCGGTTCACGATTTGCAATCGCAAGGGCCGCCACCACCGGACAAGAACACGGGTCAAGTCGCTCCCGAAGTCGACAGTCTACGCGAGATGCTCGAGTCCGAAAACCCAGCACGTCGTCGATTACTGGGTCACGCCCGTGGTTACCGACGTCGGCTGGAGCCGCCGCTTCCGCCGCTTCCGCCGCTTCCGCCGCTTCCGCCGCTTCCGCCGCTTCCGCCGCTTCCGCCACGTCCACCACCATTGCCACCACCGCTGCTGCGATGCGATTTGGATCCTGGGCGATTGTGGTTTTCGATATTGGCGTTGACCAATATCTCGACGGTTTCCAACCACGTCGGAGCAGAGCTGGTCTCGCGATGTCGCCGTACGCCGTCTCCGGCATTCGCATCGAGATCACCAAAGTCAGCATCGCGGGAGGAACTTTCGCGAGATGTCCTGGCTTGAACCGACTCGTCGGCAGCTACCGTTTCACCCGCCGTGTCGCCAGCCTCAGCACGTCCACGGCGAGACCGCGATCGTGGACGACGGCGGGAACCGCGGCGGATCTCTTCGACTTCCTCGTCGTCCTCATGGTCGTCATCGAAAGTCGCTGCGATGATTCCATCGTCGCTGTCATCGAGCAAGTCGTCATCATCATCGACATCGTCGGGATGGCTTGAACGAGCTTCGACTGCGGGGGCTGCGGAATCAGCACCGCTTCGCTTGCGGCCGCGTCGGCCGCGTCGTCGCGACCGGGGACGTGGTGCAGAATCATCATCGGCGTCAGCGTTGTCGCCGCGAGGCTGTCCGCGAGTCGGTTCGGCCAAGCCGACGCCGAAACCGTCGTCATCGGCA
>JBBSJZ010000333.1:0-7018 GCA_038256795.1 Pirellulales bacterium
CCGTCAAAAATCCTCTCGGCACCACAGCACCGGGATGATCCACCTGACCAGCCAATCGGACCGCTTCATCCGCTGGTTCGTCCACATCCGCGGGGATCATGGCACGCGGAGGAATCGCTGGCGGGCTCGTCTTGGCACTTTTCATTTCCGCTAGTAGGGTCTCTTGGGCCGCGATACGTGTACCGAAGTCGCGACAAACGTCCAGTGCAATCGAGGTTACCACGTCATCGTGATCTTCATCGAGTTTTAGCAGCCCCACTGTGTCGCCCGCCCGCAACAACTCGATCGATGTTTCGACTCGTTTTTGACGTTCGGTTTGTCGCTCAAGATCGAGCCAATATTGTTCGTACTCGTTGTCGCGTTGGATGCCATCAGCACCGATCCCGACCAATCGTTCCATCACACGTGATTGATTGAGCATCCGACGTTCTTCGAGGACTTGCGTCGATGCAAAAATTCCAGCTAACGCGTAGTAGTCGCTTGTCGGAATGGGATCGAACTTGTGGTCATGACATCGTGCACATCCGAGCGTTTGCCCAAGAATCGTCTTTCCGATCGTATCGATCAACTCGTCGGCTACATCCATCCGTTGCTGCATCCGCTCCCCTTCGCCGATCAACAACACCTTGGGTCCGACGACGAGAAATCCCGCCGCGATGCGTTGACGATCCCGCTGCGAAATCGAGTCGTAGGGCAACAGATCACCGGCAACCTGCTCGCGAAGAAACTGATCCAGCGGTACATCCGAATTGAACGACTCAATGACCTGGTTACGATAACGCCATGCTTCGCGAAACAAAAAGTTTTCATCGAGACCGTTCGAATCGGCATACCGAGCCAAGTCGAGCCAATGCCGGCCCCATCGTTCGCCAAACTGGGGCGAATCCAACAATCGATCGACCAATCGCTCTGTCGCGCCGAGCTTGTCGTCGGACATGAACTGGGCCAATTCAGCCGACGTCGGCGGCAGCCCGACGAGCTGGATGAACATTCGACGGGCGAGCGTCCGCCGATCGGCATCGGGCGCGGGCTGCAATCCGGCACCTTCCAATTGTTCAGCAATGAAGCGATCGATCGGAGAGCGAACCCAGCGACGGGCTTGTTCACCCGGCAACTCCATTTCATCGAGCTGATTCTTTCGTAACGGACGATAAGCCCAATGTTGGCGACCCGCGACGGGATCCGAGGGCACAAACTTAGGCCGTTCCTCGCTCGCATCACCGTCACGTGGATCGATCGCGCCCAGCTCCACCCATCGTTCCAGCTTCGCGACCAGGGAAGCCGGCAAAGCCTTGTCGGGCGGCATCCGGAGATCTGGATCGGAATACCGGACGGCACGAATCAGCGAGCTCGCACCGACATCGCCGGGAACGATGGCCACTCCGTTATCGCCCCCTTCCATCCAACCGCTGCGACTATCAAGCAAGAGACCGCCTTCGCGATTTCCTGAGCGCTGCGAGTGACACGAGTAGCATCGCGAAGCCAGCAAGGGCCGAACATGAGTCTCGAAATAGGCAATCGCGTCGGCTTCAGAGTTTTCGTCTGCCAACACCCGCGATCCACTGGGCAAACAACAAAGTACGATCGCCGCAAGCGAGACAAGGCAGAGATGCAACTTCATTGAAGCCAACCATTATCCTGGATCCACTCGACCACTCGATCCATAAAACGGTCTGCGCCACCGCCCTTGCTGACGAATCCTTGAGCTACGTTCATTGCAGTGGCCACCGGATTAGCAGCCGGAAAATACAGCAGTGAAGGCTGAACCACGTTGCGAAGGTGGGGCCCACTCCGGCCTTCGACCACCGTTTCCGCACAGTCCCATTTTTCAGAACCCGCCGCGCCGCCTTCATGAAGTGGCAACACGCTTTTGGCACCAAAGATCACTGAGGGAACTGCAACTTGAGCTGAGGCATTGTCGCTCGCGGATGAGACGATGATTGCGACGATGCAAAGGGCAAACCTGGTCAACATCAGCACTCTCCGAGAAATGACGCTCCGCCAAGCTCCTAGCAACGGCGTCGATCGTTACAGTATATCGCAGCAGCGGTGTGCCCGAGAACCGATTTGTGTCCGACGCTTGCGATTTCTCCATTCTCAGAAACGATCACCATGGCCAATTCGACTTTCCCAGCGATGTTTAACTCGATGCCTGTGAAGTGGCTATGTTTTGTCATTAGCTTCGTTGCGACTCTCATCGTCTCGGGAGTGCACGCCGAGAATCCTCGTCCGAATATTCTGTTCATGTTCACGGACGACCAGCCGCAGAACTGCCTGGGCGTCATGGGGAACAATGCCATCCACACGCCGAACTTAGACGAGCTGGCAAGACGAGGCACACTGTTCAACAACGCCTTCGTCACGACAGCAATTTGCTGTAGCAATCGAGCATGCATTTTGACTGGCCAAACGATGGACCGTCACGGTATCGTCGACTTCAAGACGCCACTGAGTGCCGATGCATTCAGTGAAACTTACCCGGCCCTGATGCGCGAGGCGGGCTACCGGACCGGTTTCATGGGTAAGTATGCGATCGGGAATCCGTCGGCGGATGCGAAGGATCTTTCGCTACCGTCGCACCAGTTCGACTCGTGGTACGGTTTTCCCCAAAGCATCAATTTTCTCCAGAAGATCGACGGCAAGCCGCGTTATCTCACCGAGGTGATGACCGAGAAAGCCATCGAGTTCCTGCGATCGAATCCGGCGGAGCAACCGTTCTGTTTGACAATCGCTTTTAAGGAACCGCATGGTCCCTTCAATTATTTTGATCCAGCGGGGCCCAACCGTTACGAGAACGTGGAGCTGCCGCCTTCGCCGACCTTCAGCTCGGAAGCGTTTGAGCGCCAGCCCGAGTTCATCAAGACGTCGCTCAATGCAGACAACAGCCGCAAGTATTTGAACAACCCCGAACTCTATCAGCAAGAATTGCGAACGTTTTATCGCACGGTGACGCGTGCCGACTCGGCCGTGGGAGAGATCCTCGATGAGTTGAAGCGACTCAAGCTTGACCAAAACACGATTGTCATATTCTCCTCCGACCATGGCAGCTTGCTTGGCGACCACGGGCTCTCAGGAAAATGGCTAATGTACGAGAACTCGATCCGAATCCCCTTGATCATTTACGACCCGAGGAGTCCCGTTGAAGGTTCCACACAACCTCGCGATCAAATGGCTCTCAGCATCGATCTGGCACCGACAATGCTTTCGTTTGCCGGCATCGAACCGCCGGCGTCGATGCAAGGTCGCGATTTGACGCCAATTTTGCGAGACTCAAACACTCCCTGGCGGGACGAATTCTATTACGAGCACGTCTACACACCTGACCCACCGCGCTCGCCCATCGCGGTCACCGAAGGCATTCGCACCGAGCGTTGGAAGTACATCCGCTATCCGAACACCGAACCCGTTTACGAACAGCTTTTCGATCTCGAACACGACCCGCTTGAACTAAAAAATCTCATCGACAACGCTGAGCACGAAGGGACATTGAATCGGCTCCGCAAGCTGTGCGACGCTCGTGTTCCACCCATTTCTTAATTCAAGGCACTCACCTTGCGTCGGCCAGGAATCGACTTTCGACGCACTTCATGAGTTGTTCGAGATGAGGCTCAGCGATCTTGTAATAGACACGCCGTCCTTCTTGTTCACGCGAGAGGAATCCGCACCGCTGCAGCAATCGCAGGTGCTCCGAGGCCAGATTTTCGACAATTTCGCAATCGGCGGCGAGTTCGCCAACGGTGTAGCGACCATGGAGCAGCAATTGGACCATTCGCAAGCGAACCGGATGGGCAAGTGTCTTCAAACATTCCGCCGCATCAGCGAACGCGGCAACGCTTCCCTTGGGTTTGGTGGTCCGTTGCTTCGCCATCGAGTCGCTCGCGGTTGTGGAATGTACAGACTCAGTGTCTCGGAAGGAGACTACAAGTCAAGAGAGATTCGAGGGATGAAACACCACCCTACACGGTCTCAGCCATATCGCGAGCGTGATAGCTGCTACGAACGAACGGACCGCTGGCGACCTTCTTGAAGCCCATGCTGCGGGCGATGGTAGCGAGTTCGTCGAACTCTTCGGGTGGCACGTAGCGAACGACCGGCAAGTACTTCTCGCCGGGTTGCAGATATTGACCGAGGGTCAAAAAGTCGACGTCGTATTCACGGAGGTCGGCGAGTGCTTCGAGCAACTCGCCGCGTTCTTCGCCGAGACCGAGCATCAGCCCGCTCTTGGTCTTGACGGTCGCGTCGTAGCGTTTGATTTCGCGCATCATTTGCAGTGTCCAGCGGTAATCGCTCTTGGGTCCGCGGACGCGTCGATAGAGACGGGGTACGGTTTCCATGTTGTGGTTGAACACATCGGGACGAGCCGCAACGACTCGCTCGAGCGAGGGTTTGCAATGGACGAAATCCGGCGTCAGCACTTCCGTCGTCGCCCCGGTCCGCTCGCGAACGGCGACCACGCACTGGTAAAAGTGTTCGGCACCGCCATCCGCCAAATCGTCTCGAGTAACGCTGGTGATGACGACGTGCTTGAGGCCCAAGCGGGCGGCGGCTTCGGCGACCCGGGCGGGCTCGTCCGATTCGGGCAATTGCGGCGGGCGTCCGCGCTGGACCGCACAAAAACCGCAGGGCCGCGTACAGACGTTACCGAGGATCATGAAGGTCGCGGTTTGCTGGCTGTAGCACTCCATCCGATTGGGGCATTTGGCGTTCTCGCACACCGTTTCCAACCGCAATTCGTCGAGAAGTTCACTCGTCATGTGGTTGGCGTTGCCGCGCGGCACAGGTCGTTTCAGCCAACGTGGCAAACGGCCAGTACCGCTGACCTCAGTACCGCTGGGGATTTCAGGCTCAGAAACGACAGGGAGACGAAATGCCATGTGGCGATCGAATTGGGGTTGGAGTGGCGACGGCTGGAGCAAAAATCGCCGGAACGCAAAGGGTGCCCGGTCCGGCAGAGTCGCATTGTAGTAAGAACTTCAACTGGGGCCATGCGTATGGTCTGCGAGAAACCCTCAGCAATCGTTACACTGCATAGCCTCATGAGCAAGAGCAAGAAATCACAACCGACGACGCCGCCGACGGGCGGGAAAAAAACCGCCGCGAAAAAGGCTGCGCCGACCACCAAGATGGTCTCGGAAAATCGCAAGGCGCGACACAAGTACGAGATCCTCGACAGTGTCGAGTGCGGAATGATGCTGATTGGCAGCGAAGTGAAATCGATGCGCGAGGGAAAATTGTCGCTCGACGAAGCGTACATCCGCGTCAAGAATGACGAATTGTGGCTCATCGGCGCGGATATCAGCCACTACAACAACGCGGGAATGTGGAACCACGAGCCGCGTCGACCTCGCAAGTTACTCGTTCACGCGGTGGAATTTCGCAAGTTCGCGGGCCGCGCCCATGAGCGTGGGCTGACCCTGGTACCGCTGCGTGTTTACTTCAGCGACCGCGGCATCGCCAAGTGCGTGATGGGACTCGTCAAAGGCAAGAAATTGCATGATAAACGAGAAGCACTCAAGACGCGTGATACCCAGCGTGGGCTGCAACGCATGATGCGGGGGCGATGATGCTGCATCTCGAGAACTTGAAGAAAACGTTCACTCAGCCAGGTGGCAATGAGTCGCTCACGATCTTGGACATCCCCGAGTTCGACATGGCGGCTGGGGAACAAGTGGCGCTCATCGGTCAAAGTGGTGGCGGCAAAACGACGCTACTGCATTTGGTCGCGGGGTTGCTCACGCCCACCCAGGGCACAATCCGTATCGACAAGACGGAGTTGACTCGGCTCAGCGAACAGGGCCGGGATCGGTTTCGTGCGTCGATGATCGGGTATGTGTTTCAGACGTTCAACTTATTACCCGCGTTCACAGCGATCGAAAACATCCGGCTCGGAATGACGTTCGGGCACGGTCGGATCGATTCCGGACGCGCCGTCGAATTGCTCGAACGAGTCGGACTCGCGGACCGGGCTCACTATCGGCCCGGTCAACTTTCCGTGGGTCAACAGCAACGGGTCGCGATCGCGCGGGCGCTCGCTGGCAAGCCAAAATTACTACTCGCCGACGAACCCACGGCGAACGTCGATCCGGCCAGCGCGGACAGTGTCTTGGAACTGATCCGCACGACGTGCCGTGACGAGAACATCGCTCTCTTGCTGGTCACGCACAGCATGGATGTCGCCAACTCACTCGACCGAGTGGTGCGTCTCGAAACCATCAATCGAGCTTTTCAACCGCTCACGCCTGACGTCTGAGAACTTTCCTTCATGTCGTTACTGCAAATCGCTTGGCGAAACTTTTGCTATCGCTCACTCTCGAGTGCGTTGACGACGTTGTCGCTAGCGCTCGGTGTGGGCTTGGTGGTGTTGGTGCTATCGATTTACGGTTTGATCACGGAAGCGTTCGTGCGGAATGCATCGGTGGGTTGCAATCTCGTCGTCGGGCCGCCGGGCAGCGACCTGCAACTGGTACTCAACAGCGTCTATTACCTCAGCCAACCGGTTGAGAACTTGGATTATGAGTACTACATGGAGTTTCTCGACCAACCGACACGAGCGGATTTAGTGTCGCGATTCGGCGGTGACCCAGAACTGGGTGAGCGCGCGGGCAGGTTCGCCAGCACAATCGCGGGCGGGTTTGCGATCCCATTAGCGCTCGGCGATTTCCTGGGCGATTTCCGACTCGTCGGCACGACTCCTGAGTTCTTTGAAAAACTCAAGCACGGACCGGATGTCGACCAGCCGTTCACGTTTCGCGCCGGGCGTGCGTTGCAGACGCATTCGGTGGAGCACGGGTTTTACGAAGCGGTGCTCGGCTCGCGCGTCGCGAAAGCTGAGAGCCTGGCGGTCGGCGATGAGTTTTCCCCGGTCCACGGTGACCCCGACGGAGTGGGTCACGACCAGAAGTTCACGGTCGTCGGGATTCTTGACCCGACGGGAACTCCGAATGATCGGGCGGCGTTCGTCAATCTCGAAGGCTTCTACCTGATGGACAAGCACGCTCAACCGATCTCGGAAGCCGAG
>JBBSJZ010000334.1:0-6999 GCA_038256795.1 Pirellulales bacterium
GTTGCGGTAGAATTAGCCCCCGCTATCGCTACACACAGTCCGTCCGGTGGTTGTCGCTCGGGGTTGGGGCCGTTGCGTGAATCGCCGGCCCCCATGCGATTGGGTCCCAATCGGTTTGGACCAGGCTAACGAGGTGGAAATAGCCCCATTATCGGCTGCGAAAGTTAGTTAGGCGAAACCCATCGCGGGGTAAGGGGACATTGTGGACGGAACCCTCCCCCGGTCGAGAGGTACTTGGGACCAACGGCAAACGCGGGTTCCCCAGTCCCCATCGCAATACTTTTGCACGCACACGATTTGAACCCGTACTACCCCACCACCACCAAAGCGACGGCAGAGGGGGGGGGCGGGTAAATTGTGGACGCGAAAACTCTCACGACCTATCGCTCCCGTTTACGTCGCTCCATGCAGCAAAACGAGTTCGTGACGGATCCACGGGGCGATCCTACGGCCCGCAGATTAGTTCGACGCCATTGCGTTGGGTATTTACCCAAAGCCGAAAGTTGGAAACCTAAAAACATCGCGTATTACCGCTTCAAAGTGCGAGTGTTTGCAAGTGGCCGAGTCTGCCGATAAAGTGCGTAAACACCTATGGAAGTGTGATTTACAGGGACGTGAAATTCCAACTGTCGATCCGAAGGTTGCGGGTTCGAGCCCCGTCCGCGTCGCTGCTTTTCTGGCCAACGACACCCGGCACGACACCTGCCGCGTAGAATCGAACTCCTCAAACACGGAGTTTTAATCGATGGCCAAGAATACTACGTTCCCGCTTTTCAAGCACAGGAACGGGCAATGGTGCAAGAAAGTCCTCGGGAAACAGCACTACTTCGGTACCGACGAGACCGTAGCACTTAATCGCTGGTTGGACGAGAAGGACTATCTGCTTGCCGGTAGAGTCCCCCCAACAAAGAACACTGCCGTAGCAACGGTTGTTGAATTGGCGAACCTCTTTGCTGACAGGTGTCGTCGTCAGGTGTCGGCGGGCGAAATGGTTCAGCGATCCGCTGACGACTACACGCCTACTCTGACCCGGCTTATCGCGATCGTCGGCAGAGATTGCCGTCCCGAGAATCTGACCCCGCTCGATTTTGCGTCGCTCAAGGAAAAACTCGCCGATCCGGTTCCGAGAACCAAAGGTGGACGTGGCGGTACGTTTGGACTGACAGTGGAACGAAGATCACCTACCACCGTTGCTGGACAGGTCCGAAGGATTCGTGCATTTCTGAATTGGTGCCACACATCGGAATTGATACCTGCGCCGCGATTCGGCGAGGACTTCGCCCCGATCACCGATAAGGCACAGAAGCGGCATGAGTCGAAAGCAGTCAGAAAGGACATCCCAGCAGCTGACCTGCGAGCGATCATTGAGGCAAGCTCAGTTACGTTCAAGCCGCTGGTTTTGATGGCCATCAATGCAGGCATCGGGAATCTTGATCTGTGCGAGATGGAACTGAGCCGAATGCCGCGAATGGACGCCGCCGAAGTCTGGTTCGACTTACCTCGCGGCAAAACTGGCTCGCCAAGACGGTTCGTCCTTTGGCCGGAAACTCAAGCAGCAATCAGGTGTTATCTCGAGGCACGGCCACGCCCAGCCGGTCATTCAAATGACAATCGTCTGTTCTTGACCAAGTACGGGCAGGCATGGATACGAATTGAGAACGGCGAGCGAACGGACGCGATCGGAGGCGCATTTACTCGGTTCAGAAAAGCAGCGCAAGTGAATCGTGGAACATTTTACGATTGTCGAAGGACGTTCCAAACTGTTGCTGCCGAAACTCTCGATTTTCCAGCGGTCAGTTTCATCATGGGGCACGCCAAGAAGAAAACGGACATGGCTGCGAAATACACCCAAAATATTGGTGACGATCGCCTACGAGTCGTCTGTAACCATGTGCGAGACTGGTTGTTTGGTGCCGACAGCGAGGACGCGAAATGATCACATTGGATACCAGCAGACTATTCGATCCGTACCCTTCCCAGGAGGATTTTGCAGTCCGCGTATCGCTATCGGACCGCATGATTGATGACGTTAAACGCATTCTTCGAATCTTCGCTGGACCGCAAACAGACGATACTGAGAAGTTGCTTTCCGAAGCGATGATTTCTCTGCGAGGAACAATCATCGAAGTTCGGGATGGATTTGGTTTTGATATTGGCGGACCACCCATCGAGATTGAACGGCAATGCGTGGATGCATTCGGAAACTTCAACGGTGGCGTGGTGAAACTGCTGGAAACGTTCCTCGCAATTCAGGAATGGAGATACGCCGACATTAATTGGGGACCACCAGAGGAAACACTAAGCGGTTTTCGTGAAGGGGTTCGACTCCTGGTCGATTTCCAGTCGGTGGCGTTCTCATGGAAACACGGATTGGCAATCGCCGCGAGCCGATCGCGATTGCAAACCGAGCGAGACTTGCGACGAGCGGGACGAGTGAACGATGTCGCAAAAGAATTGAGCAATGAGGACGCGACGCCAAGAATTCGCAATGACGCTCCGCCAAGCGAACTGAAAGCACTAGCAATCAAATACGCCTATGAGCTGGATTTGGGACCGAAAGCGGCAGGCCGCAAGATTCGTGAAGAGCACTCGGAGCTAATTCCGGAAAACAAGCGGAGTCGCAAGAAATACCCCAGTGAAAGCCTGATTCGAAGCTGGAGACGCCAAGCAGATCAGCAGTCTGAGGCCGCAGACTTTTAGATTGCGTTAGTTTGCGGAAATAGTTCATCCAAAAACGAACGCGTTTTCGGTTCATTTCAGTGTGAAACGAGCACTCTATTAGACTGCAAATTGACGGGCAAAAACGCCGTGTAACCATAGCACCAGCGAATCACCGCTATGGAGGCTATACCACGTCATGAGCAAAATCCTAACCACGGGCGACGTCGCCAGACTCACTGGCTGGACGATCGAAAAAGTCCGGGCACTCTGCGAATCCGGCAAATTGCCCGCGATCAATACCAGCACGGGCAAGCGTCCAAGATGGTCAATCCGCGAATGCGACCTAGACGCGTATCTCACGCCGCCAGCACGCGGTAGCCATTTCGTCCCGCAGCCGGGACGCCGCCGCCGTCAGCGAATCGATGCAGACGTCGCGCAAGTGTTTTGATCGGCGACACCGCCACACCCAGCCCCCACCGGTACTGAGACCCAGGCCGTCGCACCCATCGCCACGGCGGTCGGTACGGCGGCTTTTTTTGTACGTTTTTTCCGCCGTCTGCCAAAAAAAAATGCCCCGTGAGGCAATCACGAGGCGGTGTGAGTCGGCTATCGAGACCTGATATACACCATCCACTAGGGACATCCCCATGATACTCCACCCCCCAGCAAAATCAACGGAACAAACTGTCTGTCAGTCACAGTGGTGGCAGACTCCATCGCCCACATACGACGATATCGACTGGACACCGTATTTCGCGACGCGTGATCGACGTGACCTGGTGGACGCGATCGCATGGGCCATCGGTGTCAGCCGCGATGATCTGGATCGGCGATACTACTCTGGACATCGACTGGGCCTGTCGCGAGCGACACGACTGGGCCTGTCGCGAGCGACACGACTGGGCCTGCACCTGGCACATTGGGCTGCGATCGCACCGCCACTCAATCAGACCCAGGCAGGCTGGCTATCTGAATGCATCGCATGGCGAGATGGCTACGGCAGCCTGTCGACGAGCGAATGCCCGCCCACCGCATGGGAGCACGAGACCGGCATGATGTTCGGCATATTTCGCACGCTGTCGCGATGCGAATGCAGGGTGACGATGAGCCGTCGCAATTTTGCCGACTGCGAGGCAGTAGCATGATCGCGACTGACGCCAACGCATCGAAAACATCATCATCCAATTGGATAGGCGAGTTCGCCCGAAAACTGGATGGACGCGGTGCCGAAGTTCTACGGGCACTTGGCCTACAAAACGCCGATGAAATCTTGGCGAAACGCAAGTTTTCGTTGCCTGGATCGAATACCGAAAAGCAAAAATCAATAATCCTGAAAACGGAGCGGGTCAATGTGACGAGACCAACCAGAAATGGAGCGATTGGCTAGGCTTCTCAAAAGTGGTTCGCGGCTCGGCGACAATGGCCGAAGCTGCGGCTTTCTTGGGCGAGGAATTGCGAATTTCGGTTCCCAAACGCTCGGCCAATAATGCGGTCGACAAAGTTGACGGAACACCGCCCGGCCTGACGTTGACTACTTGGAGCCAAGGGCTCGTCAGAAAATTCCTGTTTGATGCCAAACTCGGCTTTAATAAAGACGAGTTGCTTTGCGATGCAGGGCTAAGGCTTGGCAAATATCTTTGCAAGTCAGAAGCCGGGAAATACGAAACGCATTTAGTATTGGCAATTCCTGTTTGGGGAGAAAGCGGATCAAAAGCGAATCCAGTCAACTGGATCGTGACACGTTTGGATTGCGGGTTACTTGCCGCATGGGAAAAGGTTGGCGATAAATACCAGTTCGCTGGAAATCAGAAGCGAAAAACCATTGGCGGAAACAAAAGAGGTTTGATCGGCGACGTTCGGCAAATCGATGGATTACTGAGTGGCACAGCCCCCGCCGGTCCGTCGATCAAAACGGAAGGTATCAGCGATTGGCTCACTGCGTTTCTTCGTGACGATCTCCCCGCTGATGCAATCGTCTGGACGAATCCGATGGGATGCCGTGACCAGCGAAACACGTGGACCAAAGATCGTTGGTCAATTGATTGTTTCCGGGATCGCGAAGCATGGGTAATTCACGACTGCGACACGCCAGGGCAGATATCAGCGATCGGCGACGGCAATCAATCTCATGGATGGGCCCAATACCTAGCGACCGCTGGAGCGATAACAAAAAACATCGAATTGCCGCTGCCGTTCTCTGACACGCACGGGCAGGACTTGCGAGACTACCTTGCGGGAGGTGGCACATTCATTGAAATCAATCGGTTGGCGGAAATCGCATCTGCAGTTGATCCGATCCCGCCGGATCAAGCAGCCATCGCCGAAGTTGATAAAAAAACAGTTCCCGCCAACTTGTCGAATTACATCGTTGAGTTTGTGACTGAGGATAATGATAAAGGCGAGCCGGTAGATAAGCGAGTCAAAACGCCTCGCTCCATTGACGATATCGCCGCCGAACTACTTTCCCAGCACGGAGGTTGGCCTAAATCTGTCGGTAGTACGCTGTTCGTTCATGACAGCGATCGCGATTCAATTGAGCATCTTGATTCCGCATCACGGCTATTTGCTTTCGCCCGACGATCCAAAATAGTGCAGTGGGGTAATTCCGAGACGTTCGTGACCAAATCGGAATTTTATGAGGGGTTGCAATCGTGTGTCGATCGCTTCAATGAGATTGAGCGATACCCGCATTTTCCCACGATCGAATCGCACTACTACACTTGCGACGTTCCGGCGGTCGGCGATGGCGAAGCATTGGAGACATTGCTAGATCATTATTCGCCCGGCGAAGACGAACGCGACATCAACCGTGAGTTAATCAAGTCTTTCATCGCCACATTGTTTTGGGGTGGCCCCCCTGGATCGCGTCCCGGTTGGCTGATTACCTCCCAGCACGGCACCGGCCAGGGCAAGTCGACGTTGGTTACTTCATTGGCATCGCTGGTCGGCGGATGCTACGAGTTTTCCTCGGACACGCCCGATGAGAAAATCCGCACTGGCCTACTGACGCCGGATGATGCTTGTCGTCGAGTCGCGATGTTGGACAACGTTAAAACTGGTCGGCTATCGTCGGCGTCGATCGAGAGTCTGATTACGTCACCGACGATCGCGGGTCACCGACTCAATCACGGTTTCGCGTCTCGCCCCAATTCGCTCACTTGGGCAGTGACCATGAATGGTGCCGCGCTCTCCCGCGACATGGCCGAAAGATGCGTCAACATCCAGCTTGGCCGACCGTCGCATTCCGGGAGCTGGGAGGAGTCGCTACGTACCTTCATTCGGGTGAATCAGTCTCGCATCGTGGCGGACGTTGCCGCGTTCTTCTCGCGTCCCACGACTCCATTGGCCCGCTACACCCGCTGGGGCCGATGGGAGCACGATGTACTGTCCCGGTTGAGTGATCCGGCGGGAGTCCAGGCAGCCATCGCCGAACGGTCGAAAATATCCAACGCCGACTGCGAGGAGGCGGACACGCTGCGGGAATACTTCGCAGCCAAAATATCTGCGGCAGTCGCCATGCAAAATCGAGTCTCGGTTGAGTCAGTCAATCTGTCGACAAAAAAAGTCCACATCCCCATGAGCGTTGTTGCGGCTTGGTCATCCGAGGCACTGGGCGAAAAATTGAGCGGGCACGCTGCTGGAAAAATGATCGACCGACTGCACGGAGCTGGAGGGTTGCCTGAGCTGGTTCGCAATCCTTGCCGCACCAGCGGACGGGGTTTTCTTTGGTGGGGATCGGCATCGGGCGAGGATGTTGACTACTTGATGATCACCAGCCACTACGGCTGGTAGCCGTAGCCCCATAGGACGATTCCCTGCTCCATAGGACGAATATTTGACCCCGTAGGACGATTTTTTGCTCCATAGGACGATTTTGTAAATGAACAAAACACCGCAAATTGCCGATCCAAATAGCTGCATAGGACGTTTAGGACGATTTTTATTAACTCTTAGATGAGAGAAGTAAAGAAAGAGCATAGACGCTGTGGCCTACGGATTTCGGCTAACCGTAGATGCCAAATAATCGTCCTATGCGTCCTCTGACCGTAGACACCGAGGCCAACGTAATGGTCACCGCTACCGAATTCACGGCCCACCATTTCGCGGCAATAAAAATCGATTGCTTGTCGGCCACCGACACCGAAGTCACCGCCGTCATCCGGCACATCGATTTTTTGACGCAAGAAAATAAATCGTTCACAAATATTTTGAATCACGTTTTTTCTTCACCCTCCCTTCCAGAATGGAAACTTTGACTATGACCACGACCGCTACTTCCGATTCAATGACCAAGACCCCGCCAGACGATGCTACTGGCTTGCAGACTTCGCCCGCTGA
>JBBSJZ010000335.1:0-6963 GCA_038256795.1 Pirellulales bacterium
AGGGGACCGGCGACCGGGCCCACGACCGGACCGACGGCTTGGCCGAGACATTGTTATTGAACTTGGCGCAGGTTCGCCAGTTGTGCTTCGCCCAATTCCTCTTTTCGTTGTCCCTCTTGGACGGCGAACACGACGAGTGCATTCTTTTCGGTGAGCGGAATTTGTTCTCGAATGTAGCGCTGGCTATCGCGACCGATGTCCGTGAGCACTTCCACCGTCACATTGCCGGTGGAAACGTTACCCCATACACGACGCACGAGCAAGCGGTACTCGCCACTAAATCCCTGCGGGCACATGTACGTTTCGGACACGGCACCGGTCTTGTCTTCACCGTGACCGGAGAAGGCATCACCGAGTAGGGTCCCGCCAGCGGTTGTGTTGAGATTATCGAGTGAACAAATGGTTCCCGACGGCTCTTCAACCGCCAAGTCGATATCCGCATCACCCGTCCAGGTCACACGCACGATGACGTCATGCGACGCGGCACTCTTGAGCGATGCGTTGAACGCGTCCGCATCACTTTGGCGACCTTCTTCGATCAATTGTGCGTAAGTCGCTCGCGCCAGCAGCCCGGCTTCGGCGACGATCGGTTTGAACTTCTCGGGCCAAGCTTGCGAGAGCACACCGCGGCACGCCCATTGCAAACCGTCGAGGTCATTGAGTCGCTTCGCGATTCGCAGTGCCATGACATACGCGTCACGACGATCACCATCGAGGATCATCACGTTGCGACAAAGCTTGAGCGCTTCGGCATCACTGCCGATTTCCTCGAGCCGCGCCGCGACGTTGAGAACGTCGGAGGGACCGTCCGCAAAATCGACGGCCGAAAGCAACGTTCGCTCGATCGATTCTCGAGGCGCACCCGTCGCTTGCTGTGAAATCGCGAGCGCCTGGTACATCCAAGGCTGGACATGACCCGCACGCATCGCCGCCGAGATGGCTGCGCCAATCTCAGCGAAATGCTCGATCGATTTCTCAGTATCGCCAGCTTCTTGAGACGCACCGGCTTGCGCATTCAAGCGGCTAATGGTCAATCGAATCCGACCATCGTGCTGTGCCATCTTTTGAGCATCGGTGAGCGAAAGATTGGCGAAGTAAGCATCCCAAGCGTCGGCGAGCGATTGACCGCTGGCGGGCTTGATGCGAATCGGCTGGACGGATTTCGCGGGGGTTGAGCTCGCAGGGGTCGGATTCGTGGCTTGATCCGTGGTCGTTTGCACGGACGACTTTTGGCTGATTGAGGCGTCGTCGGGGACCGCGAACATACCGCCGCCACCGCCCATGCCGCCACCGCCCATACCACCACCGCCCATACCACCACCCATACCGCCGCCGCCCATGCCACCTCCCATGCCACCACCCATGCCGCCGCCCATGCCGCCGCCGGACTGGATCGGAATGACCAAGTCACCGACCTGGTAGATGCCGAGTTGCGGGTCTTCCCCGGCGGCATCGCGACTCGTGATCTTCATCACTTCGTCCTTGATCATGTAGGTCAAGTCGTGCGCGCCGAGCATGATTCGCAGAAATGATCGCAAGGAGACATTCTTCAAGCTAACGGTGATCGGCATATCGCTCGTCAACACCAATTCCTCGAGCGCTAGATTATCGATGATGAACGGAATATCGAATGGTTCCAGCGTTTGACGCAACGCCGAGTCCAGTGGCTCATCAACGAAGCTTTGCGTCACTTCGTCGTCCAAACGAGCCTTGATGCGACGTTCGCTTTCCTTGTCCATCAATTGGATGGAACCGTCGTAGCGTTTGAGCCGTTCGATGCTCAAGCGACGCCACACTTCGCCGTCGGGGTAAACAATCGGTGGCTCGTCCACGAATGGCACCGCCGATTTAAGCACGAGCGAGAATGCATCGACAAAGTTGCGTTCCCGCATTTCACGATAACGACGATCACGGTCATACGTTTGCAACATCAACGTTTCATCCGTGACTTGACGACCGAGCACTGAATCGCGTGTGACCGAGTCACCCGCGATCTTAGCCATCGGCAACGAGATTTCGCCGTCCGCTTCGGTGTAGCGACCTTCGTCAATGAGCGCATTGAGTTGTTGCGAGAGAGTTTCCAGCCGTGCTTCGCGGCGGAACGATTCTTCGAGCAATCGCGTCGTCGCGAGCGCGCCCGCTTGGATTTGTTGAATGTTCGATTGCGATTCTGCGTACTCGGCTTCACGAGCGCTCGCGGTTTGGATCCCCGAGCGAACTTGGCCCATCAACTCTTGACGTAATTGAGGGTTCACGTCCGGGGACGTTTCGACGAGCGCGAGCAAACTTTTGAGCGAACCCGCGACACCCGTCGGATCGTTTCTCAGTTGCGTCGCAGCGTTTCGCAATTGAGCACGCACTTCGCCTCGCAAACGACCTTCGGCCGCCGAACGCTCCGCCGCGACTCGGTCGAGCAAGTCGCCCCCGGTCTCGCGCAACTCATTATCGCCGACGGGGGCCGAAAAATTATCGAGCATGCTGGGGCGCGGCGACACAGCCGGCGGCGCCGATTCGACGGGCACCTGGGCATCCGGCACTGGCGTGACGATCGCATCGTCGCCGAATCCGGCGTCGAGGGGCATGCCGGCATCGTCGGGTGCAGCCACCGACTCATCGAATCCCGTTTCGAGGGCATCGCCGCCACCATCACCGAACAGCGAATCGAATGGCGATCCTTCCGTGTTCTGCATGATCAGCCGCTTGGCTTGGGAAGTTTTCTTCTTGATCGATTGTGCATCGGTATTATTTGGATCCGCTTCGAGCGCCATTTCCGCGACGGCTTTCGCGCCGCGTCGGTTGCCTTGTTGCAAAGCCAGGTTGCTGGCTTTGACCAACTCGTCCGCCCGCTCGGCCATCACGCGAGCGGTCTCGCGCAGCAGCGGTGAGCCCGCCGAAGCGAGCATCAAACCATCATTCTGGGCGGCATTCTTCACCAGTCCTGGCAAGAACGAAAAATCGGGATGGCTCGGCTCAATGGTAGCCTCCGCGACCATGCGAACGACTGAGTTGCCCGCCTCGCCGGTGAATTGCCACTTGCCCAAACCGGCATCACTGGAGAGGGATCCGATAAGAATCGAATCACGGTCCAGTCGCAGGGGTGGAACGCGATCCGCTTGAATCGACTTCACACCCACGGGCAAACTCATGTCGCTGATCCACACCGGTGACAGGGTCGCCGAAGCTGCCAGCTCGCCACCGAGTTTACCCGGTGCGGCGTCATCGCTCGTGCCAACGACACCGAGGACGCCACCCGTTTGGTTGGCGAGAATGCCCATCAATTCGAGATTGACCGTGGGACCGATCGCCAAGCTGTGCACCGAGATGCGGTCGGCACGCAAGGCATCGACCAGGGTGCTGAAACGACGTTCTTCGCGAATCGAATCGATCGACGAACCGTCGCCGATATAGATCACGCTGCGCGTGTGGCCTTGAGGTTGACCGACGAGTGACGCACGCACCGAATCGAGCACCGCGGCCAAGTTCGTGTTGCCGAGCGGCAACCGCCGGCGAATTTCGCTGACCGCGTGCTCCGTCTTGGCATCATCCGAGGCGGCAAATTCACCGCTCAAGTCGACTGCCTTGACGTCGGCCGCAAAGATGCGAACGCGGTCGCTCGGACGAAGCCGGGCCAAGATCGAGGTGAGCGCCTGGATCGAGCCGCTGCGGAACTCGCCGACTTGGCTCGCCGACGTGTCGACGATGACCACGACGTCCGCACTGGATTGCTTCGCGGCGGCGAGTAACGCGTCATCTGCGGAGGCCTGGATCGACGCGGCGAAGTAGGCTTGGCCGTCGCCGCTGGAGAAACTGGCCACGCGCAGATTGGCCGCTTCTACCGCCGCACTGACCTGCTGGGCCATGACGACACTCGTCATGTCGATCGGCGAGGCGCTCATCGCCGTCATGATGGCCGATGCTAAGGCGAGTCGACGGGTCGTGCGTGCGACGTGTTGCAATCTCATAAGTCAATCTCCGCGAAGGATGGCACAGCCGCAAAATCGCGACCGCTCACCCGGGGACCCAAAAGGTGGAATAGTGTGGATTCAATGGTTTTGGAAAAGGATCCGAGGACGGACCGCAACTGACAGTTTATTTCCCAGGGCGACCGATCGCTACGAAAAAAACACGGTTTCAGTGGGGACTCACTCGATCGATTCCGGTTGTACGTGTTGCAGTTTGCAACACTCGTGGCAACATTGAACACTTTGATGGAGCAAATCAACGCGTCACGCTGGCGGATTCCCAACAATGCGATTGCCGTGCCACCGCGAGTTCCACGCACCGCGCCTTCCTTGAATCGGCATTTCAACGAAAAAAGGCGAGGCCGATTCCGAAGAACCGACCCCGCCTCGCACGGGGGGACGCATTAAATCTTGGTGTGGTGAACGAGCTGTGCAGTGCGTCACCTGAACACCGAACATTAGTCCGGCTTTGGAGACAAAGACGACCGCATTGAGTCCAAATCGACAAAAGGGAGTCTTTCGACGACGCGGAGCGGTGGGCTGGAGCGATCCTAACGGTCCTAGCGGACCCGAGAGCGTCCGAGCCGCTATCCTACTCCACGTTGAGAATCGTCAAATGATCACGCTCCCGTCCGCTCACCGGTGCTTCGATGACCCTGGAATTACCCGAACCGCTCGACGTGATTGCCGTCGGTGCCCACCCCGACGACGTCGAAATCGCTTGCGGTGGAACGCTGGCTAAACTCGTCGGCCAAGGTTACCGGGTCGGAATCATCGATTTGACCGACGGCGAACCGACGCCGAATTCGCCAGGGCCGGAAACGCGATTGGCCGAAGCTGAGGCCGCTGCGGGAGTGCTCGGCATCCAGCAACGGATTCAACTCGGGCTTAGTAATCGTCGGCTCTTCGATTGCTTCGAGACCCGCGTTGCCCTGGCGACCGAGTTTCGACGCTGGCGGCCGCGACTCGTCATCGGCTTTGGCGACAAAACACCGCTTGCCTCGCCGGATCACTGGCAAGCGATGCAAATCACGGATGCCGCGATCTTCTACAGCCGGCTGACCAAGTGGGACGAGCACTTCGACGGGGTGCCGCCCCACGCGGTCTCACGCCAGCTCTACTTTCGACTGGCTTTCGAGTCGGATGTGATCCCGAGCCATTCGCACCACTTGATGGTCGACATTGCCGCGACGATCGACGTCAAAATCGAGTCGGTGATGTGCTACCAAACACAATTCGCGAACAAGCCCTACATTGCCGATCGCGTCCGCGCCGCCGCCACCGTTTCCGGAATGGCCGCCGGCGTCAGCGCCGCCGAATCCTTCGCGGCCGCCCGGCCCTATGCGGTCGACGACTTGGTCAAAACCCTGATGTTTTAAACCTCAAGAAATGTGAGCCTTTGACCACCATGGCTGGCTTCACCATACGCCTGAAAGACTGGTCATGGCTGTGGCTTGGCTGTAGAATAGGAGCCCCGCCTCGCTTCCACTCCCGCCCGAAGTGTTCTTTCATGATTTGCCGCATGACGTCTCGCTGGACGCTGCCTTTTTTGCTCGTGTGGCAGTGCGTGGTGACGTTGCCACCGGTGGGTGCGGACGAAAACGAAGCCTTGCAAGCTTGGGGCTTGGCCTACGAACGTGACGTGCTGCCGATCGTTCGCGCGCGTTGCATCGAGTGCCACCAAGGCGACGATGCGGACGGCGAGTTCGATCTCGCTGGCTTCGATTCCGGTAGTCAGGTGCTCGGCAAGATGGATGTTTGGGATTCCGTCGCCAAACGTGTTCGCGGCAATGAAATGCCGCCTGAGGGTAGCCCCCAACTCAACGATGACCAGAAAGCCGCATTTCATCGCTGGGTCGATTCGCGCCCCAAGCAAGATTTGTGTTCGCAGCTCGCATCGGACGAGACGACCTCTTGGTATCGCGGTTATGTGATGAGCCGGCGGCTGACGCGAACTGAGTATCTCAACGCGGTTCGTGATGCGGTGGGTGCCGACGTCGATACGTCCATCGAAATCCCATCGGATGGTGCGGGTGGAGAAGGCTTTGACACCAACGGTGCGTCACTCTTCACGTCGGCGATCCACATTGAACAGTATCTCGAGGTCGCTTCGCGAGCGATTGACCAGGCGATCAACGACCCCACGATGACTCGGCTGCTGGATCGACAATCGATCGCCGATCTCGGTGAGGCTGCTATAGCTGCAACGGCGGTTGCCCGATTCGCTCACCGCGCCTGGCGTCGGCCGGTGGCGGACGTCGAGGTGGAGCGATTGATGACGCTTTACACATTAAGCCGATCGCGTGGCGATGCGTTCGAAGCGGCACTCGGCGAACCCCTCAAAGCGATTTTGGTCTCGCCGCATTTCTTGTTCGTTGTGGAATCCGAATCGCCCGCGGGCGGTGTCCAGCGATTGACGCCTCATCAACTCGCGCTGCGCATGTCGCTGCTCGTTTGGTCATCCATTCCGGATGATGAATTGCTCGCCGCAGCGGACGCGGGGCGATTGGACAGCGACGAACAAGTCATCACGCAGTTGCACCGCATGCTTGACGACCCGAAAGCGATTGCGATCGGTGAGAGTTTCGGGTTGCAGTGGTTGGGGCTGGCCAATTTTTTGACGACGGCGCGACCGGATCACGAGCTATTCCCCGAGTACAACGATCGACTCGCCAGCGACCTTCGCGAGGAAGCCGTCCGAACCGTCGCGAGCGTCTTTCGCGATGATCGGCCACTGATGGATTTGATTGACGCCGATAGCGCCGAAGTCAACGAGCGACTTGCCTCGCATTACGGGTTGCCCCGGCGCGGCGACGATACGGAGTGGCAGCGAGTGGACATTGAAGATTCCCGCCGTGGCGGCGTGCTCACACTCGGCGCCGTGCTCGTGAGTGCTTCCTATCCGCGTCGCACGAGCCCGGTGCTTCGTGGTCGTTGGGTACTCGAAGAAATTCTCGGTGGTCGTGTGCCGCCCCCGCCGCCAGGCGTTCCAGCGCTGGAC
>JBBSJZ010000336.1:0-6954 GCA_038256795.1 Pirellulales bacterium
ACTTACGCGCCTTTTTATGGGCTCCGTTGCTGCGATGCTTCGGCATCCAACGCATCTCACTGCTCAAGAATGTCATGATCCTTTCCGGCGCCGGTGTGGGCGGCGGATCGCTGGTTTATGGAAATACGCTCTACGTTCCTCCTCGGGCGTTCTTCACGGACCCCCAATGGTCCGATATCACCGATTGGCAGGCCGAGTTAGCGCCGTTTTATGATTTGGCGAGTCGGATGTTGGGAGTCGTATCGGCACCAAGCACGTCGCCTGCGGACCAGGTGATGCGAGCTGTGGCTAAAGCGATGGGAGTGGAGGACAGCTTTCGACCGACGCCAGTGGGCGTATTTTTTGGCAAGCCTGGGGTGAGGACCGAAGATCCTTTTTTCGGCGGCATCGGTCCGTCCCGAAGCGGCTGCACCGAGTGCGGAGAATGCATGACGGGTTGCCGACACAACGCGAAAAACACGCTGCTGAAAAATTACCTGTTCTTGGCAGAGCTTGGCGGAGCCGTGGTTTACCCTTTGACCACCGTAACCACAATTCGGCCGTTGGCCGATGGTCGTTATGCCGTCGACACCGTGGCAAGCGACGGGTTTTTTCTGGGAGGCTTGGGCAAGCCCAAACGTCGCACTTTTATCGCCCCTGAAGTCGTGTTGGCTGCCGGAACGATGGGCACACAAAAGTTATTGCATCGAATGCGTGACGAAGGCCACCTGCCCGATCTGTCATCGCGATTGGGCTTACTAACAAGGACCAATTCCGAGGCGATCTTGGGTGCACGTAGCTTTGACACCGATCAAGACTTTTCCCGCGGTGTCGCGATCTCGTCTTCATTTCATCCTGATCCGCAAACGCATGTCGAGCCGGTGCGATATGGCAAGGGGAGCAATGCGATGGGTTTGCTGGCGACGGCGCTCTCAAAAGGAGGTGGGCGTTGGCCGATGGCGAATTGGTTGTTTGAGCTGCTGCGTCACCCGGCCAAGGTCTTGCGCAACTTGAGTTTGAGAAAATGGTCTCAGGAAACGATCATCGCTTTGGTAATGCAAACCCATGACAACTCCATTACCTGCTATACAAAACGTGGTTGGTTCGGTCGACGCTTCACGAGCAAGCAAGGCCATGGTGTTCCGAACCCGACGTGGATCCCGATCGGTCATGAAGTGGTGGAGCGAATCGCCAAACACATCGGTGGCTTCGCGTATGGGGGATGGAATGACCTTTTCAATATTCCGGTCACCGCTCACTTTCTAGGCGGTGCCGCGATCGGCGATTCGATTCAACGCGGAGTGATCGATCCTTATTTACGAGTTTACGGCTATCCCGGTCTGCACGTGGTCGATGGTGCGGCGGTATCGGCCAACCTTGGCGTGAACCCCTCGTTGACCATCACGGCACAGGCCGAGCGGGCGATGTCAATGTGGCCCAACTTGGGTGACGAAGATCCACGACCGGCCATGAACGAAGCTTACCGACGTTTGCCACCTATCTATCCGAGGAATCCTATCGTGCCAAGGGACGCGCCGGCGGCGCTGCGATTGACAATCCCTAGTGACACTTGGGCAACGTCTACTGACGGCGAGTCTGCCGAGACGGCGTGAAGACGGAATTGAATCATGAGCGATCCGACATCCATGTGCCAACTGCAACACTTGCTGCTAGCCCAGCGACCGTCCCAGGCCACTCGCCCTGTACTATTTCGACCATAACAGAACCAGCGGCTGGCTCTCAAGATTCTAAACCACTTGATCGAGCCGTTGAGACTCGAATGACTCCATCTTCCATCTCGTAGATCGTGTCGAATACGTCCAGAGTTCGATGATCGTGGGTGACGACGATCACGCCCGCGCCATGTTGTCTGGCCACATCGCGGAAAAGCTCCATAACTTGGCGACCGCGAAAGCTGTCGAGGGCAGCGGTTGGTTCGTCCGCGAGCAAGACGCTGGGGTGGTTGGCCAGTGCTCGGGCAACGGCAACGCGTTGTTGCTGGCCGCCGGATAGCATCGAGACCTCGTAGTTCGCTCGATCGCCAACGCCTAGCGAGTCGAGTAGCTCCTGCGCTCGCTTGCCGGCGACGCGATGCGACAAGCCATTGAGCTCCATTGCGATTTGCACGTTTTCGCGAGCGTTCAGGAAGTCGATCAGATTCGATTTCTGAAAGACAAAGCCAATGTGCTTTCGCCTAAACGATCTGACGTCCGTCTGTGCGTTCGGTCCGTCCATCACCAGTTCCCCACCGATCCATATTTGGCCGCTTGTGGGCGGATTGATCAGTCCAATGGCAGTGAGAAAGGTCGATTTGCCCGAGCCGCTAGGGCCTAGCAGCGCGACGACTTCACCTTGCCGCACTGAAACGGATGCGTCCTGCATGGCAATTACTTCCGTATTCCCCTCGCCATAAACTTTTTTAAGTCCATGCGTTTCAATGGCCAGCTTCGATGGTGCTGGTTGAATCGTTTCCGTGCGTTGCGTTGCGGTGTTATTCATGCTTGATTCTTGTTAACTCATCAGCACATCGTTGGGTTCGACCTTGAGTGCTTTCCAGATGCCCATCAAGCTGGAAATCACCGAGATGAAGAACACGACAATCGCAAGTTGAATAAGGTCTTCGTTGGTGAGTACCACTCGTCGTGGGAAATTCGGAAACAACTGCGTCCCAGCGGTGTACGCGACCAAGTAGCCAAGGCCACCCAGTAGCAACGCCTGCTGCAAGATCATTCCGAGTATGATTCGATTCGGAGCTCCGATAAGTTTTAACAAGGCGATCGCGTAAATCTTGTCGAGCGTGAGCGTGTAAATAATCAGCGCCATGATGATCGCCGCGATGATCGTGAGCAGCACGCGGAACATGAAAAGTTGTTTGCGAGCCTTGTCGACAATGCCTTGCACCAGCAGGTCTTCTTGCCCGGCTGTGGTGTACACGGACACATCCTGCCAACTTTCGATGAGCGATTGCACATGCTCAAGATTCGTTCCCGGCTTCAGCGTGACCAACACCGCACTTAAGGACGGTGCTGCAATCGCCGGCAATTGGGAAGCGGGCAGCGCAAGCTGCTCCGTCAATTGTGGCTGCTGCAAAAAGACTTCGCTCCCCTGACCACGATTGTCGCGAGCGGCCCGTTCTAAGCGAATCGCCTCCGAAGGGGAGTCAAACTGGATCGCCTGCGAATCGAGCAGCGTCGTGAAGGCCATCCCATCGCCGCCCGTGCTGACCATGCCTGCGGTGATGCCAATGACGGTGTACTCGTCCTTGCCCAGTTGCAGTTTCTCACCGAGTTCGAGCCCCAATGACTTGTCGGCAATTAGCTCGTAGTGGTTCTCACGCAATGGACGACCGGCGACTAATTGCAGCCAATCTCCTTTGTCCTCTGGCCAACTCAAGCCCAGAATCGACATTCGCAACAGTGCTCCGCGATGCTCCCGCTGGATCGTGTGGAAGACAAACTCTCGGGCCGAAGCCACGCCGGGGACAGCTTGAGCTCGGTAGACCAAGCTAGTCGGCACACGCGACAGCTCCGCGAAAGGACCACGCGTATCTTGCTGAACGATCCACAGGTCGGCACCGATCTTATTGATCAAGAACGTGGCATCTTCGAGCAGTCCACGATAGATCCCAGCCATTCCCATGACAATCATCAGCAGCATTCCGATGCCAATCGTGGTCATCACAAAGCGACCGAGATTCTTGCGAATGTCTTTGAAGGCAAGGTTCATGGTGCCAGAACCTTTTTGCCATCGGTCAGCTTGGTACTCGGTTGTGCTGGTTTGATGGTGATTGCGCCAACCGAAAGACCTGCCACGACCTCAACCGTTTCGCGTCCTTCGATTCCCAGTTTCAATGGCTGCCACTTTGCAAAACCACCCTCTTGGATGAAGGCACCTTGCTCAGTGCCCTGCTTGCAAAGAAATGATGATGGAACCCATACGCAATCATCGACTCGGGCTGTCGCAATAAAAACCTCTGCCCGTTGACCAATCGCCCATATTTCAGGAAGTTTTAAAGCTCGGACATCGACGGTGAATTCACGCGTTTCACGATCGGACTGCTTACCCAAGCGTGCCACGATGCCTTCAAAGGCAACACTGGGCTGGGAGCGAAATACAATCTTGGCGGGTTGCTCGTCTCTGAGCTGATCCATTTCGGTTTCGTCGACCCAAGCGGAGACCCATAACTCGTCGAGTGAGATCAACTGAAGAATGGGTGAGCCAGGCACGACGATTGCGCCGGCATCGCGTTGCCGTTCGATGACAAGCCCATCAAAGGGTGCCAGCAACTTCGTATCACCCAAGCGAGCTTCTTGAAACTTGAGCGTCTCCCGATTGAGAGCTACCTGCTGTTCAGCCTCCAGCAAGTTCGATTCGGCTTTTAGCAAACCAGACTTGGCGAGCTCAAAAGCTTCTTGTGTCTCATCGAACTCCGATTGACTGATCGAATCCGCAGTGATTAGCTTTTGTGTTCTTCCCTGGTCAGCTTCTGATTTTGCATAAGTGGACTTTGACTGCGCGATCTCCGCACGGTAGCGACCCAGCGTCGCTTCCGAAGTATTTATAACCGCCTTAGCCATGCGAACTTGCTGGTCGAAGTCTTGATCGTCGAGTCGCGCTAGTAATTGCCCTGCAGTAACCACTGAGCCTTGATCAACTAGCACCTCGGCGATGCGTCCGGATATCTTCGGACTGATCGTGGTGCGAATGCGCGCTTCGAGCGTGCCCGTGCCCATCACGCTATGGATAACTGGCCCTCTGGTAACGTAATGACTCGTGACCAGAATGGGCTGATTGCGAACGTACCAGACAACGCCTGCGACGATCGCGAGAAAAATTGGGAATCTGATAGCTCGCAAGAAGCGTGAAAGCTTGTGAAATAGTGAGAGTTGACCCATGATAAGTTTCCGGTTAGCTCAGATAAATCTGCTGGACAGTGATGTAAATTCCCGTTGCTAAAATGCTGCCGCCGGTGAGCCGACGATTCGAACTCGCGGACTTGCATGATGCCGTCGAGCTTTTTGGCGGTATCGCCCGCTTGCCGTTCGCTAGCATCCGTTTGCGCGTTCTTAAATAGGTAGCCGCACTTCCAAAAGCCAGTACCGAGGGCTTGACGTTTTGCCCTGTTAGTTCTCCTTTGATAGCGACGTCGCTAACTCAGAGTGAGTAAGCCGTCTGAGGGCCTGAAGTCCTGTGGGAGGCTCAATCTGCCAAGGAATGATGGCCACTCGACTGGCTTGCGCTTCCTTGACTTCGCGTAAATACTTCTGCTCGTGTGATTGACGCTGTTTCATTAACGGGTCAGTCATTGGCAGGGGGCTGAGCACCTGGTTGATAACCCATGCATACGGCTCGATTTCTGCCCGGCGCAGATCACGCTGCAGCGCGGCCGCCTCATGCACCGGAGTCGCTTCGGGAAGTGTCACGATGAGCACGCGAGTGAAGTCGGGATCGCGCAATCGCGGGAGCAAGTTTTCAACCGCTCCCGGCATTTCGCTCGACTGACGTGTTACTTCGCGGTGATACGCCAATGCAGAATCAAGCAACAGAACCGTGTGACCAGTCGGGGCCGTGTCGAGGACGACGAACTTGTTCGTGCCAGCCGCGACTGCATCGGCGAATGCGCGAAACACGGCGATCTCTTCGGTGCAAGGCGATCGCAAATCTTCTTCTAAAAGAGCTTTGCCTTGTGCGTCAAGATTCTTACCAGCCTTACCGAGGACTTCGGCTGAATACTTAGCCGTTTCTACTTCCGGATCGATACGACTGACAGACAAGTTCGGCAAACTCTCATCGTTCATCGCAGCAGCAATGTGAGCGGCAGGGTCAGTGGTGGAGAGATGCACTTCGAAACCACGTTCGGCGATGGCAACAGCGATGGCCGCGGCAACGGTCGTCTTACCGACGCCCCCTTTACCCATGGCAAGGATGACGCCGTGGCCAGGTTCGACCAAGTCATCGATTAACTCCGAAAGCATCGGTAAGCCATCGACTCGCTCGGTGTTAACCTCTGATGAACCGTAAGCCGCTGCGGGAGCAACTTTCCCGAGTCGACGTAGGGAATCGATGCCCAAGATTCCATCCGGGCTGAGCGGAACGATAGTCAGCGGAAAGCCTTTCAATCCTTCGGGCATCGCGGCTAATGCAAGCGTTCCTCGTCGCTCAAGTGCAACGGCATACGGATCACCTGCGTCGATCGCTTGAAACACACCGTTGACAACAAGATGTTGATTGCGAACGCCGAGCTCCGCCAATTCGCCGCTGGTTCGAGCCGCTTCTCGAAGTGCACTGGCTTCCGCGCGAGCGACTAACACCAGGGTTGTCACGGCTGGATTGCCAAGAGCTTTCACCGATTCTTGATACAACTTCTGTTGGTCTTGCAAACCGGCGAGAGGTCCGAGACAGCTGGTCCCCGTTGTGTTTTGCTCCATGAATCCATTCCATGCGGAAGGCAACGTGAGCAATCGTAACGTGTGACCGGTGGGGGCGGTGTCGAAAATCACATGATCGAACTCAGCGGTGGCTTTGGGATCACCGAGCAAGCGAGAGAATTCATCGAAAGCAGCGATCTCAAGCGTGCAAGAACCAGAAAACTGTTCTTCCATGCTTTCTACTGCGGCCTCGGGCAGCAGAGCTCGATAAGGGCCAACCATCCGTTCGCGATACTCGGCCGCTGATTTCTCAGGATCCAAATTCATCGCAAAAAGCGTCGCGATGGCTGGAATCGCGGTGGGATGGTTTCCCAGCGTGACACCTAGGACCTCATCGAGATTCGACGCGGGGTCTGTCGAAACGAGCAGAACTTTCTTACCAGCATCGGCCAACCGAACAGCAGTCGTACATGCCACCGATGTTTTGCCGACGCCGCCTTTGCCTGTGAAGAACAGGTTGCGGGTCGGATGTTCTAAAAACTTCATGATTCGTGTTCCTCGGATGGGTGTCGATCGCTGGCGAAATGTCTGCGATATGTGCGCACTA
>JBBSJZ010000337.1:0-6935 GCA_038256795.1 Pirellulales bacterium
AATCGCCGAGGCAACAGCGATTGCTCTGCGAATCGAATGAGTGTGACCGTCGCGGACTGCCTCACTACATCACCGTGACATGCTGGTGACGAAAAATCACCTCGCTTCCGCCTAACGCTACTGCCGGCCGATGCCAAACTGGTCGCCAACCTGGACCACGCGGTCGCCTTGCCAGTCGACCTCTAGCAACTTTTCGCTGCCAACCGCGCGACCTTGCTCATCGGTCAGGTGCGCAATGATCTGTCTGGTCTTCACGTCGATCACATCGCCCGGGGAGGGCCAGGCCAGCGATCCGTCGATACTGAATGTCACCCACCCTGGTTCGTCGCGACAGACGATGCTGGTAAGCAACTGCGGAGGCATCACGGTGGCGTCATAAACATGCACCCGCTGGTTATGGGAATCGCAGACCCAGATCTCTTTCTCGTCAGGCGTCATGCCGATGCCGTGCGACGGGCAGCCATGCCGCTTCACCGGCCCCTTGGTATAACCCTGCACTTCCACGCGATGAATCATCTTCCCCGTAGTAAGGTCACCGATTTCAAACCCCAGGCAATCATTGATGCAACAGAAAACGAGTGTCTGAGATCCATTGACCGTGAACGGGCGAATGGCGTGGCTGAAGGGACCGACCGTGCGCGCTAGCGTGTGCTTGGTCGTCTCAGCAACTGACAACAAGGGCGAGGCTAGTCCTGCCAGATACACCGATTTTCCATCGGGACCGTATACGGTGTTGTGAGCCTTCGATTTCGGCGAGAGCACCGTGATCACGTCGCCGCTGAGGGCGTCGACGACGTGCCAGTGATCATTCTCGAATGACGGCAGATAGATGATTTTCCCGTCGGGGGAAATCGACATTCGGTCGCAGCCTCCTTCGTAACGCCGCTCCCATAATAGTTCCTCGCTATGTAAATCGAGGCACATCATAACGCTGATTGTGGAGATATAGATGCGGCCCGTTTCCGCCGACGCACAAATCCCCTTCACATTGTCCGGTGTGCCGTCTTCTCGCAACCCGCCGGTGGGAATGCGTTTGACGAACTTGTGCCCGTTGTCGATATCGAACACAAGCAACCCGTGGCCGCCGTACTCGAGGTAATTCCGCACACCCGGTGTTGCCACGTACAACAGGCGCCGGACACCCTCCTGCTCTTCTTCCGCCGAGACCCGCTTCCCAGTTTCAGCAGCCCCGACTCCGAGGCAAATCAACCACGTCAACAGCAGCCTAATGGTCACGTTCATCAGTCGGCCTTTCAGCAGGCGGAGGGTTCTCATTTGCGACCGGCAGGGACCGACCGGTCGTGCAGGTCTTCGAGCCCATCATATCTCAAATCGGCGTCACCAAGCATCCGTAATGCAAGTGTCGGCGGAGAACACTCGCGAAAGCCGAGTTTCCGTCCTGAAGGAACTGCCGTTTTAAGAATCTGATCTGTCGCTGAAACCGTCCATTATTCAGACTGCTCACGTGCATGGCCTCCTTGCCGAAGATGGGTATGTGGTAACTCCATCTACGCAAGCGAGGCTCTTTTCGAATGTATCGCTTCCCAAAAAAGGATTTGGGATTTATCTACGTGCCATTTGTGGCCGACACCGGATGCTCCGGTTTCATCGACCGGGCACCGCGCGGCGGTCGCGACTACTGTGGAGTGTCGTATTTTATTCCGAGATTCGGAGGTCAAGCAGGGAGCAGTCGGTCACGTCTCATGTCGAGTGGAGCCTACTGGAGGTAGTCGACGGCAACGCAGGAGATTCTCCAGATGTCGACACAGTTTCCATCCGCTGTCCAACTCTATTGCAAAGCCAAGAAGCACTCGAATGGCACAAGCGACGAATACAAAGCCACCGTGAGAAAGTGGATCCGTTGGGGGCAAGAGATTTCTCTGGAACAGCTATCCCGATCGAGCATTCGAGATTTCCTGGATTGGGTTTTCGACGATGCGGTTGAACAAAGAGGCCAGAATCCGGAGCGGACATCGAAGAAGGCACGCGATCATGTCCGCGCTGTCGCCGCATGGGCATGGGAAAACGACATCATTGCATCGCTTCCGCGATTCCCAAAGCCGCGTTCGCAACGCGATGTCGCTGGTCGTCAGTATCTGAGCAAGGCGGAACTGAACGCACTCTACTTTGCCACGTACCAGATGCGCCGACCACGTGCGTGGAAGCAACCGCACTCATTTGGCCAGTACTGGCGATCCGCAATCGTTCTTTACTTCAACTACGGCCTGGACACGGGTACCATATGGAAGACCAAAACAACTCACGAACCGCTCTTATGGCGGCACGTTTTCTGGAGCCATGAATCGCCCGATCAACAATCGAAGCTTCGATCTCGTTATGGATGGCTATTCTACCGACGAGTAAAAACGAACAAATCGTTTTATCGGCCGATGAATCGAGCGGTTCACGCACATTTGCGTCGGCTTCAAGCTCCGACGCTCGTACCAGAGGAACCGATCTTCGTGGGTGGAACTGCGAGGCCCAACGCGGTGTTCAAACGGTTAATCGCTCTCGCCGGGATTCGCGATAAAGTCGACATTGAAACCGGCGTTGCCAAAGACTGGCTGCTGAAGGACCTCCGGAGGACTTGTGCGACATACTATGACGAACACATGCCCGAGTCTTCCATCGAAATCCTCGGTCACTCTGTCAGCGGTGTCACATACCGGCACTACGCTCATCGAGATCCACTGGCATTCAAAGCAATCATGACGATCCCTTAGCCTTCCGCTTTCATGGCTCTACCACAGGGAATCGAGGGTGAATGCCCGTGCTGCCGGCGGAAGTTCGCGGGCGGATGATCTACCGGTCGATGAAGCCGGAACACTTTCGGTGAGGGCCGTTTCGGCGCGTCGGTGCCCGAATTCTGACGACGCCGACGCGAGTTTCGCCCCGACCGAACTCCGCTCGGTCGATGCAGCCGACGCGAGTTTGGGAACGCTCGAACTCGCTTCGGTGTGTCTGACGTGTATCGGACCGAAGCAGATTCGGAGCCGCTTGGTTGCACGCTCAGGACACGCCCTCCTGACGCACTAAATGCAGTCGGGCAGGCCTGTCTTCGGCGAATCTGGACCACTGTCGACCAATTGCCTTTTTGCAACGGCAATTCCCGCAAGAGGTTGAATTACCGTTCACGGACGTGCTATAGGAGGAGAGGATTAAGCATGCTTTGAAAGCGGTTGATGTCACTTGGCTCAACCGCCTCGCTTTTAGTGCATCGCAGTGAGCTGTGCCCGTCGTTCGTCGATTATTTGTTTTAAGTCGTAACGATTTAGCGATAGAAGTTCATCACAGATTCGCAAGCCGTCGTGTTTGCGATGGCATTCGATGCATGCCTGTACAAGATTTAGCCCCGCTTGGATTCCGTGGGTATGGACATCGAAGACAGGTAGAAACAGGTCGATAATTTCTTCGATACAGCCATTGCTCCCTAAATCGCCGGAAATCATCATGATGCCGTCTTCGGCAACGTCTGCGGAACTCAAGACGTGCTTGTAAATCTGAATTGCCGATTGAGCATCACCGTGTTCGAGAAAATCTCGCGAGATCCACAATTGGGCGAGCCAACTGCCCGGCTCTTCTGCAATGTCACGCATCGCCGCAAGAAACGCTTCGTCGCCACCTTCTTCACGAGCAATCGCGGAAAACCATTCGAGGCCGTTATCTTGATTTGGGTCGATTGATAATGCACGGCGCAAGGTAGTCCGTGATTCGTGTTTGCGACCCTGCTCGTCATATACCTTTGCGAGATTCGTTGCTACGACACCAGAATCACTTTTTTTGAGGTAGTCACTAAGGACCTGTTCGGCTCGCTTGAGCTCATCATTCTTCATCAAGACAATGCCGAGTATTGTCGTGCTCCGTTCGCCGTCCGGATCGATGTCGTGAAGCCGTTCAGCGGGGGCAACCGATTCGGCAACGAATCCGTCGTTGAGTGCCATTACGATAGCACTATAAAGATTATCCGCATCGCCCCATGCGTCTTTGAAGATGCCGGGAAGGACTCGCGTCCGATATTCGCTGCGTTCGATCAGGATCTTATTGCCTTGCTGATCGTACACTTCTATCATTCCGCCAACGCCGTCCGCGTCAACGACGCGTTCTGACTTTGACTTCTTTCCGAAAAGGCGTCCAAACATAGTTGAGGCATACCGACGAAGATCACCAAGACAACGTAACCGAAGGGCTGATCGTGGGCGAACCAGTCAACGTATTGATAGTAAAAATGTTAGCGAAACGCGCGAATAGTCGGTTTTGGTGCATCGCTTTTGGTATCCCGCTATCCGCGCATCGGTAGGTTGTCGTCCGCTGGCTCGAATCGCAAACCATCGTTGAGCATCAATCGCCAGCGATAAACGGCGGTATCGCCACTGCCGCAATTTGGGCAAGGACTCATCCAGCCATCGCGGTCAACCAACACAACGCCGCACTCCATGGCAGCAACAGCCAAAGATCGACGCAGAATTACAAGTTCAGGCATATCGCATGCAAGTACTTGATCAACAAGTTGATCTAAAGTGGAAAGTTCACAGGATCGAAAGACCCTGTCCGGAATAACATCTTGTGCAATTAGGGTCTCTATGTCGCGGCTGGAGGTTTCACCGTGGCCACAGCCTAGACATCGCCAGCCGTGAAGTTCAAGGGATGCCTTCGCAAGGCCGCGGATTGATGCTGGTGCTTTATCACCTTCGACAAACGCTGCAAGTACCGAATCGTGCTTGCCTATTGCACTGGAGAGCGTATTAGCATCGAAGGAAACGTTTGGGTGCTGCGCCAGAAAGTAGCACAGTGACTGAAGCCATGTGAATAAAACGTTCGCCCATGGCTCTTGCGCCTCAGTCAGCGTGTGATGGTTGGCCCGACAAATCCAGATATCATTGAACGACCCAATGCCACGATATGCGGAGAGATGGTGCGAGGCATCGCGTTTAGCATGCCATGCCGTGATGCAGGTGCCAATCCATCTTGACCAATGAGATTCGCCGACCGCATCGAGCAGTCGTTTCATCGCAACTAGGCTGCACTCGTATTGTTTCATGTGCTAGGTTCGGCGGGATAATGTTGCGAATCACGCGGTTCTGTTAGGTGATTTAGTCGGAGTGGTAGTTATAGCACGGAACTCGCGTGCAATCGCACTATTCAGCCGCGGGAGGCGCGACATTCAGCCGGCGGCAAGCCAAAGGCATTGAAGCACATGGGCTACTAACCAATAAAACCGATTCACGGTCAGCTTTTTGTGGGGAACTCCAGGTTGGACCTTTGTGAGTGATTGTATACAATACGACAAGCATCTCGGGGCTGCGTCGCCAGATTTTATTCGAATGGCTCACACCCTAAACCCATGACTTACATAGAATCTTTAGGTCTCAAAAGGAATGGAGCTATGGACAGCGGTTCACCCGGCGAATCACCCGCCATTGTTGATCCAACTGCGTGCGAATCGTGCGGACAGCTTGCCGAGAGTGGCCGGTCAACGCCCTTGTGTGCTTCATGCCGGTCTAGGCTGGCAGCCCGGCCACTTCCTCGTTGGATCCTGATTTCGGCTGCTGCGCTGCTCGTGCCACTTGTCCTGGCAATCTCGCAATTCCCGGCTGCGCTTGCTGCGAATATTGCAATGGAACGTGGGCGTCGCGCCGAGACAACTGGCGCCTTCTCAGTCGCTCTGACTGAGTACGCGAAGGTAGTGCGTCAGTTTCCGAACTCGACTCGGGCGGTCGCTCGAAAGGGTATTGCGGCCTTCCATGCCGGCGAGTACCAGGTTGCTGCCGAAGCGTTCGATGCCATCGAAGGGCGCGACGCGCCATCCGACATCGTGAGTGAAGTGAACGATGCGATCGAACAAATGAAGAAGCTTCAGAGGTAACATCCGTGTTCATTATCCCTGACCCGATCATCTCCGCTTTGACTTTCCCTGGAGTGATTGTTCACGAGGTTGCCCACCAGCTGTTTTGTCGCTTCTTCGGTGTGGCCATATTCGACGTGTGCTACTTCAGATTCGGCAATCCAGCTGGCTACGTTATTCACGAGCATCCGGCAAAAACGAGCCAGCAGTTCTGGATTGGTGTTGGGCCCTTCATCGTGAATTCGGTGCTCGGCGGCATCATCTCTGCACCGGCGTCGATCCGATTGCTCCAGTTAGACGCAGTTTCGTCCTTGGATTTTTTCCTTCTCTGGCTTGGTGTATCGATCGCAATGCACGCCTTTCCGAGCACAGGAGATGCCAAGACGCTCCTTCGCTCCATTTCTGCTCCTGGTGTGACTCTCGCTGCAAAAATGGTGGCTTACCCAATTGTGGGGATGATTTTCGTGGGCGCAATCGGCTCCTTTTTCTGGCTCGACGCGGTGTACGGCATTGCGGTTGCGATCGCGTTGCCCTTGTTGCTGGTAGTGCTGTTTACATTAGGGACCTAAGCGTCTTGGTTGTCTATAATCAAGGCTTGCCTCGCTCGCCGCGCATCGGCCAGGGTCAGAAGCTTGGCACGCTGTCCGAAACGGCCATCTTTTTATCGTTGGGTGAGTACGATGTTTGGGTTTTTAAAAAAGTTGTTTGGCGGCTCCAAATACGATGCGTTGGGCCTGCCGCCGGCATGGTTATTTAGATATACCGAACCGAACAGTAAGGCTTACCCCCTTCCCCAGTGTGTCGACTACGAATTGGATCTGTCGACGTGGCAATATCGCATTAAGGAAACCTTTTGCAACGATGACCCCTATGCCGAGTCCGAGATATCCTATGTGCGGATGGAATACGAGGTGCGTCGATCGGCCGCCGGGCAATGGGAAATAAGATTACTGGCTCATCCGCCGGAAGGGTACGCGCGGTTTGAGTTGCTGAGACAGCGACGTATGGATGAAAAAGTGTGGACATGCCATTCTTCGAAGGAGATTTCTGAAGCCATCCTTTGAGAGAACGCACATGTCCACCTCGTTGTTGT
>JBBSJZ010000338.1:0-6928 GCA_038256795.1 Pirellulales bacterium
AATGTGATGGTTGTGGGTGGCGCAGGCTACATCGGTTCGCACGCGGTGCGGTTGCTGTCGCAGGCGGGGCACACGGTGGTGGTGTATGACAATCTGTCCCGCGGTCACCGCCAAGCGGTCCCGGCCGGAATGCTGGTCGAGGGCGAGGTCTCCGATCGCGCCTTGTTGGTGAAGACCATGCGTGCCAAAAAAATTGACGCGGTGATGCACTTCGCAGCGTTCGCGCTCGTCAATGAATCCGTCAACGATCCGTCGCTGTACTACCGCAACAACGTGATCGCGGCACTCGAGTTGCTTGACGCGATGAAGGAAGCGGAGGTCCGCAAGATTGTGTTTAGCAGCACGACGGCGACCTATGGCGAGCCCGACGTGATCCCGATTCCCGAGACGACCCCGCAAAAACCGATCAACCCTTACGGATTTACCAAGTTAGTCATTGAACAGGCACTCGCGGATTACGCAGCGGCGTACGGGTTTGCCTATGCGGCACTGCGTTACTTCAACGCGGCGGGGGCGAAACCGGACGGTTCCATCGGCGAAGACCATACGCCCGAAAGTCATCTGATTCCGATCGTCTTGCAAGTGGCTTTGGGCCAACGCGACAACATCACAATCTATGGTGATGATTACCCGACGCCGGATGGGACTTGCATTCGCGATTACATCCACGTCGACGATCTCGGTGATGCGCACCTGCGAGCACTCGAGCGACTCGAGGCTGGCAAAGGATTGTGCGTCAATTTGGGAACAGGCCGTGGAACGAGCGTGCGAGAAATTATCGAAGCGTGCCGCGAGGTGACCGGCCACGCAATCCCCGAGGTGATGGGCCAGCGTCGTGCGGGCGATCCACCCGAACTCGTCGCCGACGCCAGACTCGCCAAGCAACTGCTCGGCTGGAGCCCCCGATACACCGATGTCCGCAGCATTGTCGAAACCGCATGGAAGTGGCATTCGAGCCACCCCCAGGGCTATGCGTCGCCACGGTCGGCTCCGCAATAACGTCCTGAGTCATCAATGCTCCCCTCACGCTGACTTTTCCCGACGGAAAGCGTGGGGCAGGGGGGGGACAAAGCGAAAATTGCATTTGATCCATCCCGAGATCAACCGTTTTGGGTACTTTCCGGCGACATTTGACGTTCGAGAACTACACTTCCGGATTGGAATCGTTTTGACACGAATTGGGGCAAACGAGTGAAGCGTCGATTTTCAACGATACGCGTGCTGATGCTGCTCGCTGCCTTGATCGGACTGCCGCACCCGCTCGGAATCATCGTCGCAGCGGACGCGACGACCGAGCAGCGAGAAAGTTTCAAGGCGGTGGTTAAGGCTCTCGACGATGCATTCAAGTCGCGCAGAGCGGGGCGGCTTGATGACGCATCGGCGAGCGTGGATCAAGCGTCGCTCGAGTTTGCGGCTCTGGTCAAAATGTCGACGCCTGAGACCTACGACAAACTCTTGCCGACGATGAAGCTCATTGAACGCGAGCATGCATTCTTGCAGCTCGAAGGCGCGAGTGTGCTGCCGCTGCGATTGCCAGCGCGGCCTCCTGGCAAAGCAGCCATGGCATCACCCGATGTGAGTCAACCCAAGCCTCAACCCACCACGGCGACCGTAAAAAAGTCGCCGCTGAACAATGGCGATAGCTTCACGGCGGTGATCCAGCCGATCCTGGTGTCGCGATGCGGCCAGTGCCATGTCAGCGGTGCCAAGGGAGGCTTTCAAATGACGAGCTACGAGACGCTGATGCGGGGTCCCGCCGCAGGTGTCGTTGTCTTTCCCGGCGACGTGATTGCCAGTCGACTGATCGAAACGATCGAAACGGGCGACATGCCTCGGGGTGGCGGCAAGGTCGCGGCGACTGAGTTGGCGGCTTTGAAACGATGGGTCGCTGCGGGCGCCAAGTTCGATGGTCCCGATCCCCAGGCAGCGTTTGCGAGCGCAGCGCCCGGTACTGTTGCCACCCAGACGGACGCCATGATGCCAGCAACACCGCTGGTGAAGCGGGCGACGGGGAAAGAAACGGTGAGCTTTGCCGCCGACATCGCGCCGCTGCTGGTGGCCAATTGCACGGGTTGCCACATCGATTCGATGCAGACGCGGGGCGGGTTGAATATGAATACGTTCGCTCAACTGTTTCGCGGGGGTGATAGCGGCGCCGTGGTCACGCCGAGCAGCGGTGATACGAGCTTGATCATCCGCAAGCTTCGTGGCATGGAAGGTGACCGCATGCCCGCGGGCGGACGCTCAGCCCTTGCCGACGATTCGATCGCACTCATCGCAAAATGGATTGACGAGGGCGCGACACTCGACGGCGCGAGCGAAAGTCAATCGCTGACGGTGATGAGTCAACTCGCCTGGGCCGATCGAGCGACTGCCCCGGAAGTCACGCAGCGACGCGGGCAGTTGGCGACTGAACACCTCGCACTCGCCAACGCTTCCAAAGCGAGTGTCGAAGCCGCTTCGACCGATCACTTCAGCGCCGTCGGTACGGTGAGCCAAGCGACCCTCAAAATGGTGGCCGAGAGCGCGGAGAAAATCGTGACCGACGCGCGAGCACTCGTCGGCGGCACTCAGGGCGAATCATACTTTCGCGGCAAGGCGACGATCGTCGTGCTTCCCAAACGTTATGACTATAGCGAGTTCGCGAAAATGGTCGAAGCACGTGGCATTCCGGCAACCTGGAATTCGCACTGGCACTTCGACGGCATTGATGCCTACATCGCCGTCGTCGCCAATGATCGCGACGAACCGGAAACGATTAGCCAGCGGTTATTCACGCCGATCGCGGCGTTGGCGATGGCGACTCGTGGTGGTGATGTACCGCACTGGTTCGCCGAAGGTCTCGGTGTGACGTTCGCTGCGCGTGCAAAAGGACTCCTGGCTCGCGACGCGCGTCGAAAACTCGAGACGGAAATCTACGCTGCCACGTCAGCCATGGACAACGGCAAGATGTTCCTCGACGGCAAACTCTCGCCCGAACAATCCGATCGCATCGGCGCGGCACTCGTGAGCACCATGACGGATCGGTCGCGAAGACGCCAATTCGATGCACTGCTGCGCGAGCTCGAGACGGGCTTGCCGTTTGAAGCGGCGTTCGAAAAAGCGTTCGGCGTACCGCTCGGCGACTATGTCGATGGCTGGTTACGACTCGTCCGCGGCGGCTGAATTGGAGATTGCAAACTGAAAGGTTGTTAACGGCGACTCGCTGGCCGCGTTAAAATCCTCATGTTTCAGCCGCCAACTCAAAATTTTCAATTTTCGATCCCGCCCCATCACCCGTCCAAATTCGATGCGTTGTGAGGTACATTGACACATCGCATTGAGCTCGATGATTCACCCTTTCCCAGCGGCACTTTGATGGCGATCCACTCCTACGTCGAACAACTCGTTAGTCTGCTCGATCCTGGCGCTAACCAAATTTTGAATATGACCACGGACGAGGCGACCGAGGCGGTGGGCAGCGGCGACGTGAATCGTGTTCGCGCTATCGACGGCCACTTCGCACTGCTTCACAAGGACGGCCAACTCGTTCGCATGGCCCGATCGATTGGGCGGCCGATGCGTTACTTCCTCGCCAAACGCACCGAGGGTCCTTGCCTCGTGGTCGCAGAACGGATCGACGAGATTCATGCGTTCCTCAAGAGCGAAGGTCTCGACGGCCAATTCCATCCTTCGTACACACGAATGGTTCCGGCGCACCACGTCATCGAATTAAAACTGATCGGATGCCCCGATCCGAATCCGGCTCAACGACGATTCTTTTCGCCGACCCGCAATCGCTTGCCTGCGGACCGTGATCAAATCGGTCAAGCGTACATCGGCCAGCTGGCGATCGAGTGTGACCGATGGTTGTCGCATCACGATGCTCGCGAACCCATCGGCGTGCTGTTCTCCGGCGGCATCGATAGCGGCGCCGTGCTGCTGACGATGTATCACCAATTGCTCGCCCGCGGCGAGTCTCCCTCGCGATTGAAAGCGTTCACCTTGAGTGTCGATGGTGAGGGTGCCGACGCGGCCCAGGCCCGAGACTTCTTGAAACGACTTGACCTCGAATTGTTCCTCGAAGTGATTGATGTTCCGTCGACGGCTATCGACTATCGCAAGGCGATTGAGACGATCGAGGACTACAAGCCGCTCGACGTCCAAGCGGCGACGATGACCTACGCATTATGCGAGGGCATTCGATCGCGTTACCCCGAGTGGCGATTGCTCGTCGACGGTGACGGCGGCGACGAGAACTTGAAGGACTATCCGATCGAAGAGAACCCCGAGCTGACGATTCGCAGTGTGCTGAATAACGTCATGCTCTACCAAGAGGGCTGGGGCGTCGATGCGGTGAAACATTCGCAAACGTACTCCGGTGGCCAAAGTCGCGGGCACATCCGCTCGTCGGCGCCGGCGCGAAAGTTTGGCTTCGTCGGCTACAGTCCTTTTGCGCTGCCCAACGTCATCGAGATCGCGGAAGGCATTCCCTTCATCGAAATGACCGATTGGGATCACGGCCGTTTGTATGAACTCAAGGGTGACATCGTGCGCCGCGGCGTGCGGTTGGTGACGGGTTGGGAGATGCCCGTTTTTCCCAAGCGTCGTTTTCAACAGGGCGCGGCGGGTGAAGACAAATTCACGCAATTGTTTCCTTCCGTTGCGGAAGCGTCGATCTATCGCAAGACGTTCAACCAGTTGTATGCGTGACCCAGACGCGCCAGAGACTCCCCTTTCGATCTCCAGCCAAGAGATCGTGGCGCGGCGACCGTCTCGCAATGCCCTCGACCCGCGACGCCCGTATGCGTGGTTGGTCGAGCAAGAATGTAGCGCCGCAGGCGAGGTCGTCGACGTCGCCACGTTTTTCCTTACAAACCGCGAGTGTCCACTGCGGTGTCTGATGTGTGATTTGTGGAAAAACACGCTGACTCGAAGCGTTTCTCCGGGAGATATCCCCGAACAAATACGCTGGGGGTTGGAGCAAATTCGGTTGTCCCGTCGTCGCGTCCCAGGCTCCGAAAGCAGTGGGCTCGAGTCGAATCCACGCCAAGTAAAACTCTACAACAGCGGAAATTTCTTTGATCGTGCGGCGATCCCGCGATCGGACCATGACGCCATCGCCGATCTCGTTCGCGGGTTCGATACCGTCATCGTTGAGAATCATCCCAAGTTTTGCGGTGACGCCTGCTTTCGCTTTCGCGATGCGATCGCGCCGGCACGCTTAGAAATCGCGATGGGATTGGAGACTTGTCATGAGCCGACGCTGCGGCTGCTAAATAAAAGCATGACGCTCGACGACTTTACCAACGCAGCCTCGCGGCTTCACGCTGGAGGTATTCGAACGCGTGTGTTTCTGCTGCAAGGCTTGCCGCTGATGAGTTGCGACGAGGCGACACGCTGGACGCTGCGTTCGATCGATACTGCGTTCGATGCTGGGGTCAGTGCTTGCAGCGTTATCGCGACGCGAATTGGCAACGGCGTGATGGATGATCTACTCGCGACTGGAAATTTCACGCTGCCGACGGGTGCTTCGCTCGAGCACGTCCTTGAACAAGGTCTCGCGAAACACCGCGGTCGTGTATTCGTTGATTTATGGGACGTGGATTCTTTCTTTCGATGCGATCAATGCCGTCGAGGACGAATCGAGCGATTACGAGCGATGAATCTGAGCCAGCGAGTCACGAGCCCGATGCAGTGTGATGCATGCGGATGTGGTGGTGCGAGATGAAGTCAACCGTTGATATTGTCGTGCTCGGATCTGGATTCGCGGGCAGCTTGCTGGCGACCATTCTCGCGAGTCGAGGCCGCGAGGTCGTCGTCATCGATCGTGGTACGCATCCGCGATTCACGATCGGTGAGTCCTCAACACCGTCCGCCGATTTCTTGCTGCGAAAAATCACCCATCAGTATGAACTCACGGAATTGCAGCCACTCGTCGCGTTTGGCAGTTGGCGCGAGGCTTACCCGAATATTTCATGCGGCTGCAAACGTGGCTTTAGCTATGTGTGGCACGGCGATGATGGCGGCTTTCAAGCGACGGAAAATCACGACTGCGAACTACTCGTCGCGGCGAGTGATTCGCGAGCGACTGCGGATACTCACTGGTATCGACCCGACGTCGACGAGCGATTTGCCGAAGTCGCAAAGAATCGCGGCGTGCGTTTTCTGGAACACTCCGAGATACAATCGATTGACCATGAAGCACCGGGCCAGTGGCGACTCGAGTTCACTCGCGACGGTCGGCATGAAATCCTCCGCGCGGCGTTTGTTGTGGACGCGAGCGGTCCGAGTCAATTGCTACTCAAGACTCTCGGCGTGCCGGACATGAGCGACCGATTGCAAACCAAGTCATCCGCAGTCTTCGGCCACTTCGAAAAAGTCCCGCTCACAGAATCATGGCTCCGCGAGCAAGGCGTCACGATCGAGGAATATCCGTATCCCGTCGACGACGCAGCCGTGCATCATGTGTTTCGCGATGGCTGGCTATGGCAATTGAGATTCGAGAACGGCGTGACGAGCATCGGCTTCGTGAGTCCCGAAGCACCAGCTGCGCGCGACCCGGATGTTGCTTGGAAAGCGATTCTCGATCAGCACCCCGTGCTGAAGGAACTAATGCGAGGATCGAAGCGGTCAACGTTTCCTGGTCGCATGTTCTCCTCCCCGAGACTGCAGCGGCTCTCGGCAACCGCGGCCGGCGATGACTGGGCGGCGTTACCGTTCACCGTCGGCTTCATCGATCCGCTGCATAGTACTGGCATCGCTCACTCGCTTTCCGCCGTGGACCGACTCTGCGAAATCCTGCTGCGAAGTGACTCACGCGTGCGAAACGCTTCGCTGCGAAGCTACTCCGCTGCAATCGTCAGCGAACTGGAGCACATCGACCGAATCGTTGCCGGCTGCTACGCGGGGCTGCGCGACTTTCGCCTCTTTCATGCGATGACCATGG
>JBBSJZ010000339.1:0-6925 GCA_038256795.1 Pirellulales bacterium
CACTATTTCCGAATTGCCAATCACGACCGACGGCGAAGTCCACATCGCCGTCACCGTCGATGTCATGCGGCGCGAAGCAAACATTGTCGAAGGCCGCGTCCGCTTCGGCGTGCATCACGTGCACGTCCCACGTCGGACTCTCGAGCCACAGGAATCGCTTGCTGTCGACGATCGCGATGTCGAGCTTGCCGTCGCCCGAAAGGTCCACGACGCGGACGGCATAACCGACTTGTAATTCCACGGGCAAGACTTCGGGCCGCCAAGTCGTTTCCGCCAGGGTGATCGACGGGATTAGAAACATCGCGGCACAAGCACGAGCCAGGATTCGCGTACCAGCCAGGGGTCGTCGCATGATGGGGCTACTTCAACAGAATTCGGGGGACGAGTGAAGGAACCATTCTATCGATTTTCCGCCGCTCAGAAGTTTCCCAGCGAAACTCCCCCCGTTGTCGTTCGTATCGACCAAACCGCTCTGGCTCAATTATGATGGTGGGCTGACTTCCACGATTCGTTACCCCCTAGCCCTGATAGCCCATGCTCGCCGTGCTTCGCGAGATTTCGATCACTTGCTTTTTCACGAGCTACCTGGTGGTACTGGTGTTGGAGTTGCTTCGTTTGTGGGGACGTGTTCCCGGTCGAGGATTGGCGGTAATCGTGATGACCGGGCTCGGTCTGCTGACGCATGTTGCGTACCTGGTGCTGCGGGTGTCGTCGGGAACCGCGGGTAGCGATGTGGGGCTGCTGGCATCGTGGTCCGATTGGTCATTGCTGTTGGCGTTGGGGCTCGTCGTGGGGTTTCTGATGTTGTACCTGCGTCGACCTGACACGATCGTCAGTTTTTTCTTTTTGCCGACGGTGCTCGCGCTCATCGGCTTGGCCGTGGCGATGCGTGACCGGGCCCCGTTTTCCAGGACCGAGGCGACCGAGCTCTGGCGAAACATTCACGCACTTTCGATGGTGGTCGGTGCCGGCGCCGTCCTCTTCGGCTTCTTGGCGGGGATGATGTACCTGGTGCAATCATGGCGACTCAAACGCAAGCGAGCGGGTTCATCCTTGCGATTGCCGACGCTGGAGTCGCTGCAACGATTGAATCGACATTGTTTGATCGTGAGCACGACGGCGGTCGGGCTGGGGATGATCGCGGGCGTGGTGATGAACCTCAACCGCTGGGGCCATGTGGGATGGACCGAGGGTGGCGTGCTGTTTAGTTGTTTGCTCTTCGTGTGGTTGATCGCTGCGACCACCGTCGAGTTCGCTTACGCACCCGCCCGGCGCGGTCGCAAGGTCGCTTACCTCACGCTCGCCAGTTTCGGTTTCTTGATTCTCACCATGCTCGCGGTGCTCGGCTCGTCGCATGGTCAATCGAGTGAAGTGGTGTCGTCGGTCTCGGTCGGAGATTCGCGATGACATTGCAGATGATCGGCTGCAGCTATCAAACGGCGGCCGTTGAATTTCGCGAGCGAATCTCCTTCTCGGGCGACCAGGTTGCGACGGCGTTGACAGAATTTCGCCAGCGTTTCCCGCAGAGTGAGCTCGTTCTATTGAGCACTTGTAATCGTGTCGAGCTTTACGCCGCCGCCGGCGACGGCAGCGAGCTCAATCGTGACGACTTTGCGGCTTTCCTGGCCGAACAACATGATCTGTCGCGTGAGGAAGTCCTCGACCAGATGATCTACCGCGTGGGTAGTGAAGCGGTCGAGCACTTGTTCACGGTCGCCGCCAGTTTGGACAGCATGGTGCTCGGCGAGGCACAAATCTTGTCGCAAGTCAAACAAGCCTACGACTTGGCGTGTGCCTCGGGTTCAGCGGGTCCGCTCGCGCACAGCGTGTTCCAGGCCGCGAACCGTGCGGCGAAGCGGGTCCAGCAAGAAACGTCAATCCATCGTCGCCGTGTCAGTGTTCCGAGCGTCGCCGTCGGCGAAGTCGTCCCTGAAGTCTTCGATACACTCGTCGGCAAACGCGTGGTGCTATGCGGTGCCGGCGAAATGGGTGAAGAGACACTGCGGTACTTGAAACAGGCCGACGCGAGCGATTTGTGCATCATCAATCGTAGTCCCGAGCGGGCTGCGGCGCTCGCGCGCCAGTACGACGCGGCGACGATGCCGTGGGAGTCACTCGCCGAGGCCGTCGTGCGAGCCGATTTGCTCGTCGGCACCACCTCGGCCCCCGAACCGATCTTGAACGCCCAGCAGTTTGCGGCGCTCCACGCGCGTCGCCAGGGTCGCATCCTGCTCATCCTCGACCTCGCCGTACCGCGTGACTTTGATCCACGCATTGGCGACTTCTCAGGTGTCTATCTCTACCAGATCGATGACTTGCAGGCTGCTTGCGACAAGAACCGCCGCGAGCGTGAGAAGGAATGGCCCAAGGCGAGAAAGATCATCGCGGAAGAAACCGAACGATTTCTTGCAGACCTCAACCATCGCGCCACCGGACCCGTCATTCGTCGCTTACGAGAACAGGCTGAGGAGCTCAAGGCGGAAGAATTGAAGCGACTCATCAGCAAGCTCGGACCCGGTGATTTGGATCGCGGCGTCGAAAAAGAAATCGAAAAATCTTTCGATCGGCTCATCAATAAGCTTCTGCATCCGCCACTGGCGTCCCTCAAAAGCGACGCCGCCGAAGGTCATCGCAAGGGGCTTCTCGACGCGCTGCGTCACCTCTTCAACCTCGGTGAGGAATGACGCACCAGTCCAAAAAGGGTTAGAATATGGGGCGGCCACGAAAACAGGAGGCCTCGACGATTTTTGACCCGGGACGCTAGACTACCGGGCTTTCCCGTCGGTTCGCCCTCGCCGCCAACTTCGCACCCTCCACCATGATCCTGATTCTCAACAGCCGTGCGAGCGAGGAGCAAATCGACCATGTGCTCCGTCGCGTCGAGGCCTTGGGACTCCAGGCACATCTGAGCCGGGGCACCTTTCGCACGATTGTTGGCATCATTGGTGACGAGGAAAAGCTCATCGAGGAACCGTTGAGGGCGATTCCCGGCGTCGCTCAGGTCATTCCCGTATTGCCGCCGTACAAGTTGGCGTCGCTCGAGGCCCACCCCGAACCGAGCGTGATCGATGTCTCCGGCGTCAAGATTGGTGGCGGGAATCTGGGCATGATTGCGGGACCTTGCAGCGTCGAGGACCGTGACCGCATGTTCCGCATCGCCGAGTCGGTCCGTGACGCGGGGGCGAACATTTTCCGTGGCGGCGCCTACAAGCCGCGAACGAGTCCGTACGCATTCCAGGGGCTCGGCGTCGACGGATTGAAGTTGCTGCGCGAGGTCGGTGACCACTTCGGGATGCCCGTGGTGACGGAGGTGACCGACGTCCGCTGTGTCGATGTCGTCGCCCAGTACGCGGACATGATCCAGGTCGGTGCCCGCAATATGCAGAACTTCGTGCTGCTCACCGAAGTCGGCAAAACGAATCGTCCGGTGCTGCTCAAACGGGGGATGAGCGCGACGATCGTTGATTTACTGATGAGCGCCGAATACATCCTTTCCCAAGGCAATGCGAACGTCGTGCTCTGTGAACGCGGCGTCAAGGGCTTCGATCCGGCCACGAGAAACCTCTTCGATGTCGCGGCGGTGCCGGTGGTGCATGGATTGACTCATTTACCGATCATCGTCGACCCCTCGCACGCGACCGGCCGACCGGATCTGATCCCCGCCTGTGCCCTGGCCGGGATCGCGGCGGGCGCCGATGGTGTCCATATCGAGGTCCACGATTGCCCGGAAGTCGCCAAAAGCGATGGGCCACAAGCGTTGCTGCCGGCCCAATACCACGAATTGGCGATCCAGATGAAGGCTCTCGCCTCATTGCTCAACAAGACCGTTTCCCCGCTACCGAAAGCGCATGCATGACACGTCGCAAGATAATTGCTGGTAATTGGAAAATGAACACGCGCCGCAGTGACGCGGTTGCACTGGCCAAGAGCATCGTTGCCGCCGTGGGCGATAAGTCGCCCGTGGAAGTCGCCCTCTGTCCGCCCGCCGTGTACCTCGCCGCCGTCGCTGAAGCTGTCGCTGGAACACCGGTCGAGCTCGGCGCGCAAAACCTCTACGCCGCCGCCGATGGGGCGTTCACGGGTGAAGTCAATGCCGCGATGTTGACCGATGTGGGCTGCGGGATGGTGATTCTCGGGCACAGTGAACGCCGTCAATTGATGGGCGAGACCGATGCCGATGTCAGCAAGAAATTGCACGCGGCGATGGCTGGCAACCTCGTCCCGATCGTTTGTGTCGGCGAAACGCTGGAGGAACGAGAAGCCAACCAGACCGAAAAAGTCGTCGAGACTCAGCTTCGCGGCTCCTTGGAGGGCTTGGACGATGTCCGTGCCGCTGGGATCGTCATCGCCTACGAGCCCGTGTGGGCGATTGGAACGGGCAAGACCGCATCACCCGAGCAGGCTGAAGCGGTGCATGCGTTCATTCGCTCGCTGCTGGGTAAGATGTTTTCAACTGATATCGCTGGCCCGATTCGAATCCAGTACGGTGGTAGCGTGAAACCGAGCAATGCTAAAGAATTGCTCGGCCAACCGAACATTGATGGTGCCCTTGTCGGCGGCGCGAGTTTGAAGGCGGAAGACTTCATCGCGATCATCGACGCGGCTTAGTTCAGACGACGAAACTTACTTTTTTGATACGGACGAGATGATGTTACTTGGATCGCTTTCTGGAACCCTGCTCGGTTGGTTGATGGGTTTCCTGTCGCTGTTTTTGGTGTTGTTGATCCTGATTCAACGGGGTCGCGGTGGCGGATTGACGGGCGCACTCGGGGGTCCTGGGGGCCAGAGCGCGTTCGGCAGCAAAGCGGGTGACACCTTCACGCTCATTACCGTCGTCGTGGCAACGATCTGGGGTTTTAGCTGCGCCTTCACGATGTGGTTGCTCGGCACCCACGCCCCAACCGTTGCAGTCACCAGATCGACGGTCACCGCCGGCCCCGGTGACGATTCCGTGGACCCTTCGAACCAGTCGGTTTTGCCGACCGGAAGCGTGCCCACCATGGATTTGCCAGCACTCGATGGCATCGGTGCGGACGCTGTGAAGCCTGAAAACGACGTGGAGTTGGTCCCGGCAACCACGAATCCGCCAGCAGCTGAAGCCCCCGCAGCCGAGGTACCAGCAACAGAAGCCCCCGCTGCAGAAGTGCCAGCAGCCGAAGCACCTGCGGCAGAAGCACCTGCGGCAGAAGCCCCCGCGGCAGAAGCCCCCGCAGCCGAAGCACCCGCAGTAGAACAGCCAGCCGAATAATGGCTTCAGGCGTGAGCGGTTTTGGTGCTGGTGGTTCGTTGGTCTTGCATTTTTAGGGTGGCCGTTTTTTGCGATGGCCACGGGCCTGTCTTGCAACCGCGGCTAGCGCCCAAACGGCTCACAAAGCCAACCCTGAATTTTTTCCCTGGCAAATCACTCGCGACAGCCGCTCACACAATACGCTTTTCGGTATTAACGCCATCCCAGTATGCCTGCATCGCGAAGCCAAACATTATTGAGCATGACCGGCCAAGGCCATGCCGAGCGCAGCGGCCCGCTGGGGACGATGGCTGCGGAAGTTCGCACCGTCAATAACCGTGGTTTCAAGTGCTCCCCGAGAACGAGTGATTCGCTTTCGTCGCTCGAAAGCCAGATCGAGGCCCTCGCTCGGACGCTTATTCGGCGTGGCTCAGTGCACCTGAGCGTGTCCTGGAAACGGCCACCGGGTGAGTACTCTTCGTCGCTGGATACTTCGGTTTTGGAGTCCTATTATCGGCAATTGGTCGCGGTCCAGGCGGCGGTGGGTGAGTCCAGCCCGATCAACCTGGCCTCGCTCGTGACGTTGCCCGGAGTGCTGGTAACGACCCGCGAAGATCGACGCGATGACAAGCAATTGTGGGAATTCGTTAGCGCGACGGTGGTCGCGGCAATCGAAAACCTCAACGAAATGCGAGGCATGGAAGGGGCCGCGATGGCCCAGTCGCTGCAGCAGGATTGTGGTCTGATTCGTCAAGCATTGGCCGCGATTGTCGAACTGGCGCCGCGCGTGGTCGACAATTATCGTAGCCGGCTGCAGGGGAAAATTGAGCGGACGTTGGCGGATCACAACATCGAAGTCGGATCCCTGGATTTGCTCCGTGAAGTGCAAATCTATGCGGACCGAGCCGATATTAGCGAAGAAATCACCCGGCTAACGAGTCATTTGAACATGTTCCTCGCTGTGCTTTCCGGCGAGAATGCGGGGTCGGGCGAACGCGAACCGGCCGGTCGTAAGCTAGATTTCGTAATCCAGGAGATGTTCCGCGAAACGAATACGATCGGCAGCAAGGCGTCCGACGCGGAAATATCCTCGCACGTCGTCGAAATCAAGTGCGGTATCGAACGGATGCGTGAATTGGTCCAGAACCTCGAGTAAGATAGCGACGGATGAACGCGGAAGATTGCGGACGGTTGATCATCATTTCTGGGCCCAGCGGCGCTGGAAAGAGTACGGTTGTGCGAGAATTGCTGAGCCGATGTGAGCTACCGCTTTGCTTAAGCGTCTCGGTGACGACTCGTTTGCCAAGGCCCGGCGAGGTCGAGGGACGTGAGTACTTTTTTCGCTCTCGGGCCGAGTTCGAACAGCTCCGTGCGAGCGGAGCATTGCTCGAATGCAAGGAAGTTTTCGGTGCCGGACACTGGTATGGAACCCTTCGCGATCAGGTCGCCACTGGTCTTCGCGAAGGAAAATGGGTAATTTTGGAGATTGACGTCCAGGGTGCGATGGCGGTGCTACAACACTCCGAGTTCGATCCCGTCACGCTTTTTATCCATCCCGGGTCCATGGACGAGCTCGAGCGGCGGCTGCGGCGGCGGGGGACGGAGGACGAAGAAACGATCACGCGGCGACTGGAAACGGCGGCGGCGGAAATGCGGACAATGCCGCATTATCAATATGAGATCATCAACGGCGCGGTC
>JBBSJZ010000340.1:0-6891 GCA_038256795.1 Pirellulales bacterium
CCGATGTCGAGGGAAACCACATCATTCGTATTGAACCTGGCGGAATCCAATCGTGGTACGGAGTAGACCGCACGCAGTGAATCCAATTGTACGATATGCATCACGGCCGGGTCAGTGGGCGAAACGAGCTCGCCGACGTTCTTGTTGATGGCGACCACCACACCGTTGATGGGCGAAATAATTTGTCGTTGTTGGATCTGGTGCTCGACTCGTTCGTACTCGAGTTGACGAAGCTCTAAGTCCTCACGAACGCTCTGAAGTCTCGCGACGGATTGTTGCAATTCAAGTTCTGCCTGATCCAACTCACGACGGGTCGCGTTACCCTGGCTCTGCAATGCCCGGTAGCTCTTGACGTGTTGTTCACGCATCCGCTGTTCCGCCTCAGCATTCAAGCGGGTGCCCGTGGATTCTTTGGCAGCTTTGGCAACGGCGAGTGACGCGCGAAGAACGGCATCGTCGAGCTTGCCAAGTCGTTGTTGTTGATGAACCGTGTCGCCCTCCTTGACCAACAACGAATCAATCACGCCCATTTCTGAGGCTGACACGTCGATTCGCCGATAGGGCTCGGTAAACGCTTCGATCGTCTCTGCAATCACCATGCATGGTCGCGAGATGCCGCATTGAATCATCACGGCGATGATCAGATATCGCAGCGCAAAAGAGTGCGAGCGTGAAGTCTGGACACCGACGGATTCGGATCTGCGGATGAGTTGAAAGTGCATCATTTCGGTCCGTTAAAGTTGCCAGCAACCGGTGGGCGTGTGGTTTGAAATTGCGGTAAGGTTCTCGTCGCGACGCTCTTGATTCATGGATCGCTGCCGAACCGCGTACTGCGAGTGCTGTTGCCGCGACTGAGTTCGCTGGAGTTGTCGATCCAGCGAAAGAGGCGATTGTCGCCCTTGGTGAACCCATCGCTTAATCGCCCGCGAGATCCAGGGTGCGTCCAGGTTTGCGATCGGATCGTCTGCGGACACGAACACTCGGGCCGAGCCTGGATCGCCCGCTCGCGCCGCACGGCCGATCAATTGCCGATCGACTCGCTCGAGCGAATGCTTTTGCGCGACGATGACGTGCAAACCACCCGCTGCAGCGACATCATCGGCGAGTTCGATGTCCGTTCCACGGCCGGCTAGACGGGTGGCAACGGTGACCGCACCGCGACGTCCCGCCTTGGCGATCAACGTGGCTTCATCTGCGTCCTGGATCCCGTTGAGTAGTTGATAGTCTAAACCTCGAGTGCCGAGTTCATCCGCGACCCGAATGCTCTCGGCAATGCTGAGTGTTCCGATCAGTACCGCTCGGCCAGCATCGACCATCGTCTTTGTCTCTTCCGCGATGGCTAAACACTTGTCGGTGGCGGAACAGCTGAAATGATGCGGATACTGCACCCGTCGACTCGGCGTTCGCAATGGCACAACGGCAACGGGCAAACCATACACCGACGCGAACTCTTTCTCGCAACCCGTGGCGGTGCCGGTCATGCCACAGATAAATCGATACTGGCGGAAGAATCGTTGCCGCGTGATTCTGGCGAGCGGATTTGTCTCGGCTTGAATCGTTAACCCTTCGCGCGCCTCGATCGCTTGTTGCAGTCCGTCCGACCATGTTCGATCGCCAAAGATGCGTCCCGTCGCCGAGTCGACGATCTGGACCCGACGATCGCGAACGACATACTGCACATCTCGTTGGTAGCAAGACTTTGCCCGTAGCGAGATGACGATGTATTCGTGCCACGGGCGGACGAGTGCCGGATGGACGACGAGCGATTGCGCTTCCGCTGAGTAAACACTCTCGAAACCTCGCTGCGTCAAACGAATTCCGCCCGACGGTAACGGTTCGTAATCCACATTAAGTCGCAGCCGGTCACACCATCTCAAGGCCTCGCGATGAACGTCCGCATCGGGCGATTCACAGTCGCCAGAACCGCTCAGCAAGAGTGGCGAAATGGCATCGTCAATCAAGACATGGTCCACTTCATCAATGATGGCCGACGCCAAGCCGCGTTGCAGTAGTCGTGGCGATGAGCTCGTGTCGCTCAGTCTCGCGTAAAGATCGTCCCCGAGCAAAGCATCACTCGTGACATCCAATGAAATTTGATCTCGCAAATAGTCGAACCCGAACGTGTGAGACGGTCCGTAGGTGATGTCAGCATCGTAGGCCGCTCGCTTTTGATGCGCTGTCGCTGTTTCGGCAATCAATCCACAACTCAAACCGAGCATCCGAAACACGGGCAACAGCATTGCGTGGTCGCGTTTCGCCAGGTAATCATTCGGTGTCGCGACATGGACACCGCGACCGGCGAGCCCTTGCATGAAAGTCGGCAATAGTCCGGCGAGCGTTTTACCCTCACCCGTTTGCATTTCGGCAATGGCACCGCTGTTGAGCACAAATCCGGCGTGCAGCTGGACGTCGAACAACCGCTTGCCAATAACACGGCGAGTCGCCTCCATCACCATGGCACCCGCCAAGGCGTCAAAGCGGGTGTCAGACTCGTTGTCGCTCTTGGATCGCACGAGCTCACGCAGCCGCGAGACATTCTCTCGCAGCTCGGTGTCAGTATGGTGTTGCAGTAACGCGGCGGTCGCTCGCGATTGTGCGATCATCGCAGCGATTCGATCCGGATGACCGAGCTTGTGGCATTTGAAGCGGGCACGTGACGAACGGCTGAGCGTGTGAGAGCCGAAGGGGATCATGGCGACAACTCCCCGTCATAGTACGGAGCCACCGACGCTTGATATTCGTGGGAATCGTCGACTCGCAACAGCACTCCCATCGACTTCCGCAGTTGCACCCAGGACATCGCGTAGCCGACCTGGGCAGTCACGAACGCCCGCTCTTCATCCGCCAATCGCTCTTGCGCATCGAGGAAGTCTTCGATGAGGAGGACCGCGGAGTCATTAGGATCGGGCAACAATTGCCAACGCTGCTCGAGATAGTCGACTTCTCGCGTCGCCGCGTCGATCGACTGTTTCTTGGACACCATCTCAGCAAACGAGGTGTGCGATTCACGAACGGCGACTTCGACTTCCGTGAACGCTTCCTCGGTCGTTTGTTCGAACTCGTGCATGGCTCGCGTGAGTTCCCAACGATTGCGTGCGAGTCGGGCCTGAGCCGCACGGTTACCGATTGGCGACTCATAGAGCAGTCCGGCCGCATAACTTGGACCACCGTCAGCAAATTGGTTGCCAAATGCACCAAAAGTGTTGCGATCGGCATCGAGTCCGGCAATGTGTGAATGGAGGATCAAATCCAATCGTGGCAGCACCTGGTTCCTGGCTGCGCCAACGCGCGTCGACGTCGCCTGGATTTTACGGATCGACTCGGAGATATCCGGCCGGTTGTCCAGAGCCGTGACGGTGGCATCACGTCTCGATAGGGCGATCGGTTCGGCTAAAGGAAGTTCCTGGGGCAAGAGTTCCCACATGGAGGTTTGTCGTAGCCGCGGATCACCCGTGAGTGTTCTCAGCTTCGCTTGTGCGTTATGAATCCGCGTTTCGATGCGGATTAATTCAGACTGTCGCGCCGCAAGTGCGGCTTCGGCGCGAAGGATTTGACGCTGATGTGAATCGACACCGCGACGCGCCCGCAGGACGCTGCGCAGCTCAGCGGCACGTTCGTAAAGCCGCCGGCGTTGGAGCAATTCAGCGCGTGCTTGATACAACGTCCAATAGCCACGCGTGACTTCGATGAGGTGATCTTGCAAGTCGTAGCGAACTTCGGCACTGGCCAATTGCAAATCAATTTGCGCGAGGACGATCCGCGTTTGATTGAATGCTCGACCGCGATCTCGCATCAGCGGCTGGGTAAAATTAATCTCCAGCCGCGTGGTTCCTTGCGGGTTCGGAATCAAGAACGTCGAGTTATTGGCTTGAAATCCGCCGCGCTGGGCAATCTCCAGCGCTCCGCCGCTAGACGACCTTTTTCTCAACCCCGCTGCGGACGTGAGCGTATCGTCGCGGAAGCGATCCGAGTTGTCGCCGGTCGTTAACGCGCTACCGACCGGATCGTTGGTGCCAGCAAATTTCCCTTCGATGAACGCCATCGAATCAAAGGCGGCGTTCTCGATGACAAATTCGTTTTGACGAATTTGCGGCTCGGTCAAGATGCCGCGTATGAACGGGGACTGCGTGAGTGCCGTCTGGGTCAATTCACCGACGTCCACGGCGATCGATTCAACGGCGAGTCCGAGCGGGGATTGCACACCGGCTTCCCACCACATGCTGAAGTGGATGTCACCGGGGACTTGGCTAAGGTCAGTCGGTGCCAGTGTTACTTCGTTGATCGATTCAGCCCGGAAACGATACTCTTCGAGCTGGTTGGAGCTTCCAAAGTTGGAACTGAGCGGCGGGATGATCGAAAACCCGTCTTCCAGAAATGACGGGCAGGGGTCGATTGAATGCGGTTGATTCTCGTCGAACTCACGAAGTCGAGTGAACTGATCCCCGGCCGGTTGCTGCGCTTCGAGCAAAATCGGAAAACCCTGCGCAGCAGCGAGCATGACCATCCAGCGGATGGCGCGACGCAATCGATAGCGATTCCAAGTGAGTTTCACGTCGGCGGTTGTGATGGCGGCAGCGAGGATGTGGACGTCAGCTAAAAATCGGCTTGATCGATCAGATCGCTCCATACGAAACTCGGCTTTCAATCGATTCGGACCGCAACAATCGCTGCAAGCCGAATCCGCCACCGCGCGACGCGAAAATTTAAGCAAACTTTGCGGACGAACCACGCTCCGGGTCTACCTATTCCTCAAAGTTGAACTATCGCCGCAACGCACCACCTTCCTCCCTCCCTTCGTGAATCGTCGGCTGAGGGGGAGACCAAGATTTTAGCTACGAATACTCAATCCATGAAACGCATGCTCCAACCCTGGATACAGAGCTTGGCAATCACGGCTGATGAGATTCAGTCGCGGCTGGGGCAGTCGTTTCGTTCCCAATCGCAGTGTTCTTCCTTACGCTCACTGCGTTTAAGTCATTTGGAGCCGCGTCTTCTATTTAGCGCCACCCCACTGGACTTGGCCGGCATCGTTCCAGTCGCTGAACCCACGATGGTGGAGAAGGCGGTCATGGATCCGACGACGGTTGACGCTTCCGCCGAAGCGAGCGAAACGCAAGCGGTGACGACCGCGATGAGTCAAACGCCACGTGAACTGGTGTTCGTCGATTCGGCGGTTCCTGATCTCCAACGGCTACTCGATGACTTGCATCAACCGGATCGCGACGTCGAGGTGTTCGTGTTGGCCGCTGACCGCGATGGTGTCGATCAAATCAGCGAAGTACTCGAAACTCGTGCGAACGTCGCCGCGATCCATCTCATTTCGCATGCCGAGAACGGCGCGGTGAAGCTCGGCAATGTATGGCTCAGCGATTCCAAACTCGATGGCTATGCCAGTCAACTCACGTTGTGGCAATCGTCGTTGACTGAAGATGCGGATCTGCTGATTTATGGTTGCGACCTGGCAAGTGATCTCGCAGGGCAGCAACTGATTGAATCGCTCAGTCAACTCACAGGCGCGGACGTCGCGGCGAGTAGTAACGACACCGGCCACGCTTCTTACGGTGCCGATTGGGAACTCGAGTACAACACGGGAATTATCGAAGCGAACGTCGCACCAAGCACTCCATTCCAAAACGAATGGCTTGGCAAGCTCGCCACCATTACCGTCACAACCTTCAATGACGAGGTGAACTGGAACGGTGTGATGTCGCTACGCGAGGCAATCATGCTTTCCAACGCGGGGGGCGGTGGTGACACGATCGTCCTATCCGCAGGCACTTATACATTGAGCATCGCCGGCACCAATGAAAACAATTCAGATAGCGGGGACTTGGACATCCGAAGAACAATGACGATCCAGGGAGCGGGTGTCGACCTGACCTACATTGACGGCGGTGGCATTGACCGTGTTTTCGAGCTACGCACCGGCGCCGCAAATCTAACGATGTCAAACCTTACCGTTCAAGGAGGCTCAAGCGAAGACGAGGGTGGTGCAATTTATGTTGAACACAACTCGGCTCAACTCACGCTGAACAACGTGGTTGTAAGAAATAATGTTGGAAGCGAGGGTGCAGGTATCTACAACGATGGCATAGCCAACCTCACAAACGTGTCGCTCCTGAGCAATGGAGACGGGACGACCATGCTCGCTGGCGGATTCTACAACAAAGGCAGCATGACGCTCAATCGAGTCACCATCGCCGGTAATCTAGCCGGTAATGGCGGTGGCATTTACAACGATGGGGATGCCGCCTTATTGACCAATGTCACCGTTAGCGGAAACACCGCAACGTCGAGCGGCGGTGGTCTGTATAGTCGCAGCAATCTCTCGATTGTAAATTCGACATTCGCGTTCAATACTGCAGGAACCGGTGGAGGGCTCCGCATTGAAACGGGGACTGCGAGTCTCCTCAACACGATCGTATCGGACAACATCGGCACGACAGCTAACGCGGATCTCCAAGGTGCCATGAACAGTCTCGGTTTCAATTTGATCAAGGATGCTACGGGTAGCAGCGGATTGGTGGGAAGTGATCTCACGGGCTCCTCCGCGCATCTGGCATCACTGACGAACAACGGTGGTGCGACATCGACACATGCGCTGTTGACCAACAGTTCAGCCATCAACGCCGGCACAGCTAGCGGCGCACCTTCGACCGACCAGCGAGGCAACGCACGTGTGGGTGCGACTGATATTGGAGCTTATGAGTCGAGTTTCGTTACGCTGAGCATCAAGAGCGAGTTCCTCGTCAATGAAAACTCTGGCTTTGATCAACAGACAAGCGCGGAGGATCGTGGCAGCGCTCAGGCGATCTCGCTCGCCGCCGACGGCAGCTATGTCGTCGTATGGACCAGCTTGAACCAAGATGGTTCAGGAAGTGGAGTTTATGC
>JBBSJZ010000341.1:0-6884 GCA_038256795.1 Pirellulales bacterium
ATTTCGCCAGCCGGTAGAAAAGGCCGGCGTGGGTGACGAGCGTTATTATCAAGTGGTCATCAGCGGCTCGCATGACGTTCGTGGCGAGGATCAAGCCGCGCTCGCGCGGCGAGTGATGCAGGACCTCGCGCGCGTGCTGCCCGAGGCTGCGGCCGCGAAAGTCATTCGCCACCGCGTCGTGACGGATCCCCAGTCCGTGTTTTCGCTCAGTCCCGAAGTGGATGTACTGCGTCCCGCCGCGAGCACATCGAACCAACGATTGCATCTCGCGGGTGACTGGGTGCAAACCGGTTGGCCGGCGACGATGGAAGGAGCCGTGATCAGCGGTCGGCTCGCCGCAAATTTGTGCCTGCGTCAAGCGTCATTGGAGGACGTTCTCGTGGATTCCGGCTTGCCTCGCGGTCGGTTGGCACGATGGATGATCCGCGACTAGCGAGAGGGACCGACGTCTAGGTGAACGTTTCCGCATAGCCACGCAGGTGTTCGCGAAACTCACGCAGCAATCGACTTTGAAAACGATAAGGGTTCCAAACCGCCGCAACCGTTCGCGTTGGCACAATTCCATGAAGCGAGCGATACACACGTCGTTTTGTGCGATCGAGTCGCTTGGCCATTTCGGGAATCATCGACACGCCATGTCCGAGGGCGACGAGTTCCTGAACCATCATCAACTGGCTGGTTCGCTCGACCGCGACCGGTTGCATCATGTTTTGACGACAAAACGACATGATGTTGTCGGACAAACAGTGAGCTTCTCCGAGCAACACAAACGGATAGTGCTCGACGTCATGGATGCGAATCTGTTTCTTGGTCGCTAGTGCGTGGCCGCGCGGCATCACCAAACTCAAGGCTTCGTCGAACAGGTTCTCCACCTCGACGTAGCGACTGGGTACCGGCAGCGCCACGATCGCTACGTCCAACTCTCCTTGCTTGCAGCGCCGCATCAAATTGTCAGTCGTGTCCTCCTGGACGATCAAGCTGGCTTTCGGAAACGCGCTCGAGAATGTCCGCAGCAGATTCGGCAAAAAAAAGGGGGCGATCGTCGGAATGGCGGCGATCCGCAATCGCCCCGTCTGCCCGTCGTCGCAAATCTCAGCCTTGCAGTCCTCGAGAATCAGCAAAATCTGCTCAGCCCGCGACTGGAATAGCTGGCCCGCGTCGGTCAAGTCGACTGACCGAGGCTTACGTTCAAACAACGGTTGCCCCAACTCCTCCTCGAGTCGCTGGATTGAACGACTCAGGGCCGGTTGCGACATCGACAGTCGCTCGGCAGCGAGCGTGAAATTTTTCCATTCGGCGAGGCACTGAAAATGCGAAAGTTGGTCCATGTCCACGTGTCAATCTCCTTCCGAACGGCTACCGGTCTGATCCCCCACCACCTTACCATGCGTTTGACGCATAGTGGATATACTCGCAATGCATTTGATGAATTGCCGAAGATCGGTATTATTGGTTGTCATGCCAAACGTCCCCCAACACCCAGGAAAGATCATGAAGCGAATCAGATTTCAGCTTTGCAAACTCATGAGTACGTCGGCGATGTTCATCGCAACTCAGGGTTTCACGCAAGATTCGGCTACATCGTCATCAGCGGCATCGTCATCCGCAAAATCGGCAAGTGCGAAATCAGCACCGCTGAAGAATGCCGATTCCGTCCCACAGTGCCCCGTGATGGGCGTGGTCGCGGATCCGAGTGATCGCAATACGGCCGCCGGTTCGATGTCCAACGGCGACTGGTGGCCGAACCAGTTGAACTTGCAAATCTTGCATCAAAACTCCTTGAAGTCCAATCCGCTGGGTGCAACGTTCAATTACGAGGATGAATTCAAGAAGCTCGATCTTGCGGCGCTGAAGCAAGACATCAAATCATTGATGACGACATCGCAAGATTGGTGGCCGGCTGATTATGGGCACTATGGACCCTTCTTCATTCGCATGGCTTGGCATAGTGCGGGGACTTACCGAGTCACCGACGGACGCGGTGGCTCCGGATACGGCACCCAGCGGTTTGCGCCTCTGAATAGCTGGCCCGACAACGGCAACCTCGACAAAGCGAGACGGTTGCTTTGGCCAATCAAGCAAAAATACGGCCAGCAAATCTCATGGGCCGATTTGATGGTGCTCACCGGAAATTGCGCCCTCGAGTCGATGGGATTCGAGACATTCGGTTTCGCCGGCGGTCGTGATGACGTGTGGGAACCTCAGCAAGACATCTACTGGGGGCCCGAAAGCAAGTGGCTCGGCGATGAGCGTTATTCCGGCGATCGGAAGCTTGAGCAACCACTCGCGGCCGTGCAAATGGGGCTCATTTACGTGAACCCGGAGGGCCCCAACGGCAACCCGGATCCACTTGCCGCCGCCCACGATATTCGGGAAACGTTCGGCCGAATGGCGATGAACGATGAAGAGACCGTGGCGCTCATCGCGGGTGGCCATACGTTGGGCAAGGCACACGGCGCCGCCGATCCGAGCAAGTTTGTCGGTCCGCCGCCCGAGGGTGCAAGCATCGAAGAACAAGGCCTCGGTTGGTCCAACAAATTCGGTACTGGCAACGCTGGTGACACAATCACGAGTGGCCTGGAAGGCGCTTGGACATCGACACCTGCGGCGTGGTCGCATGACTACTTCGAGAACCTGTTTAACTACGAATGGGAACTGACCAAGAGTCCCGCCGGTGCCCAGCAGTGGACGCCCAAAGACGCTTCCGCCCAGGGAACCGTGCCCGATGCACATGACCCGGCCAAGTCGCATGCACCGATCATGTTCACGACGGACCTGGCGCTCAAGCTCGATCCCGCTTACGCACCGATCTCCAAACGATTTCTCGAGAACCCGGAAGAGTTCAAGACGGCGTTTGCTAAGGCTTGGTACAAGTTGACGCATCGAGACATGGGCCCCTATTCGCGTTGCCTCGGTCCCGAGGTCGCTCCGCCGCAACTGTGGCAAGATCCGATTCCCGCCGTCAACCATCCGTTGATCGATGAACAAGACATTGCCTCACTCAAAGTCCAGTTGCTCGAATCGGGACTATCGGTATCGCAGCTCGTCGAAACCGCTTGGGCTTCGGCATCAACGTTCCGCGGCAGCGACAAACGCGGTGGGGCCAACGGGGCCCGGATCCGATTGAGTCCTCAAAAGGACTGGGCCGTCAATCAACCTGCTGAATTGGCGAAAGTATTGCCAGTGCTCGAGAAGATCCAACAGAACTTCAATGGTGGCGCAGCGAGCGGCAAACGTGTCTCACTCGCGGACTTGATCGTGCTCGGTGGCTGCGCCGCTGTTGAGCAGGCCGCCGAGGCGGGGGGACACGTCGTCACCGTTCCCTTCACCCCTGGTCGCACGGATGCAACGCAGGAGCAAACGGACGTCGAGGCGATTGCGGTGCTCGAGCCCAAGACGGACGGCTTCCGCAACTACCTCGGTCGTCAACCGCTCGACCGCAATGCAGCAGAACTACTGGTCGATCGAGCGAATCTCCTCACATTGACGGCTCCCGAAATGGCCGTGCTTGTCGGTGGAATGCGGGTGCTCGATACGAACGCCGATCCTTTGAAACTCGGCATGTTCACGGCCACCCCCGGCGTGTTAACCCATGACTTCTTTGTCCAATTGCTCGACATGAATACGACGTGGCAAAAGTCACCCGTGTGCGAGCATTTCTTCGAAGGCTTGGATCGCGAGACCGGTGATATCCGCTGGCAAGCTACGGCGGTCGACCTCGTGTTCGGATCGAACTCGCAATTGCGAGCCATCGCGGAAGTCTACGCGAGCGACGATGCGAAGTCGAAGTTCGTCGATGACTTTGTCGCCGCTTGGACCAAGGTGATGAATGCGGATCGTTTTGATATTGAACCCGCAAACGAAACCTTGCTCGCGAATTGATCTCTGCTCGACTGCGGTGACGGGAGTGATACAACGCCCGTCACCGCGTTTCGAGAAACTTCTCAAGCTCGGCGACATCTTGTGTCGTGAGCTTCATGGACTGGGTGTTGCTTCCCGAAGCACCCACGCTTTTCCATCTCAACTATGAGAAAAACCTCAACGGGCTGCACCGTTTGCCAATTTCAAGTTCACGGTATTTTTTGCCCCGTCGGATTATCATCACTCCAATACTCGTCGCGCAATTCAAATCGTAAGCATGCCACCAGAAGTCAATGCAATGTTGGAAAATTAAATTGGCGTCGCGGGGCCGTCGATGCGGAGATCGCGGCAGGTTTGTTCGTAGCTCGCTTCGAGGTCGAGTGGGACCGCGAGCGTTTCAGTCAACCAGAGTGGTAACGTGGGTAGAGGTTGACCGAGTGTTAGCGTTTGATTCCACACTTGGAGATAATGACGCTGCTCGCGTTGACGCCAGCGACAGGCGACTGCGTACATCGACGGCGGCGTGTCGCCGAGTTGCGGATCTCGCTTGTCGATTAATTCGAGCAGCTCAGCGTAGAGATTGAAGTCCCGCGAGAGCGCGATGTCAACGAGCACGACCGAGACTTCTTGCCGCAACAATGCAGCACATTTGGACACGAACTGCTGTCGGCTCTGCGGACGATCCTTGATCGCGGGGCTGATCAGTTCGATCGCCGCGACGAGCCGCCGTTCGCGACTGGCATCGTAAACACGAACTTCATACTCGTCAAAATCATCGAACTCGGTTTCGACTTCCAGCGTCGGTTGTGTCGCCGACCACACCTCCGTGGCAACACCACTGGAATCCCAATTACCCGTCGGCTGGGCATGTGACGACATCTGTTCGAACGATGCTACGTCGACCTCGGCACGCGAACCCAAATGGACTCGCGGACCCGCGACGAATTGCGGGGGAAGCAGCTTGCTGAGCTGCTGCACGATCACCGCGGGCCACTGGCCATGCACTTCATCCCATGAAGAGCGTTGACTCAGTGGCGGGCCGAAATGGTTACGAAGCGGCATGGGAGAGCAGTCGAGTGGGTGACAGCGAATCAATTCATCTTACGGACGCAGTCAGCAGAGCTCAAGGAATTTCGATGAGGAATTGATTGGGCAACGCAGTTCAATCAATGACAATTCGGGTGGACACCACAAGCGGAGCAGGTGGACACCGCCGAGACCACGTGTGACGTGCATCGTCGTCGGCGACTTGTAGAAATCACCCGACGCGTAGCGGCTGCCGTGATAGCTCGGGCTCATCAACGGACCGACCCACGGCAGGCGGCCTTGGCCTCCGTGGGTGTGCCCAGCCAACATCAAGTGGACCTCGTGTTGTCGTGCCCACGTCAATTGGTCCGGACTGTGGCTGAGCAAGATCCGAAACAGGTTTCCGGAGCTTGACGCTAATGCAGGTCGAGTGAACCAGGGATGCTCATTGCCGATGAGCTCGACATCGACACCGCGCAGCCGTCGCGAGATCGATCGAGTCCCCAAGTCAGTCCACCCCGCACGCGTCAGTTCACGTCTTGTTTGCCCGGGGTCGACGACTCGCGTGTCGTGATTGCCGAGGATGTAGTAACACCCATCCGCCGCGATCGCTCGGTGAAACATCTCATGCAACCAATCGATGCATGGCTGCTTATCGATGATGTCACCCGTCATCGCAAACATCTCCGGCTTCCACTGGTTCGCTTGCTCGATGACGAAGTCCATGTAGTCGGGCTGGACGTCACCGGTGAGATGGATATCCGACAAGTGAGCGATCCGATAACCATCCAGCTCCCGAGGCAAACCCATCACCGGAAGCGAGATTCGTTCAACGGCGAGGTGAAAGATTTGATTGAGCGGCAATCGGGATTCCCACTTGCACGCGGTCGATCGCGCCAGCGGCACGCCGACCTCATCTTGCACTCGATAATGCGAGACATCGCGAGCCGCATCCACCCACTCCAGCGCGAACACGGGACGCCACAGAAGCCAAGGAATCCCCAACAACAACCAAGTCGACAAACACAATGTCCCATAGCCAACCAGCAGCGTCGGAAGTTGCGAGAGCGACAAGTTTCCTCGCAAGAATTCGCTGACGGCGCCTGGGTAAAGCCCGATCACCAGCGGCGGGATAAGGAGCATCGTCGCCAGGAAAAACTTTTCGATTTGCTTGATCCGCCGCCGGGTCAGTCCGGTCGAATTGAGCCGATTGTAGATGGCAAGATGCAGCCCCACATGACCCATGAGGATCATGAGTAGGATGATCGAGCCCAAGACAATATTCATGAGACGAGAGTGACGGCGGAAGGACTCAAAGTGCTTTGGGCCGGATGAGTTGGATGAGCTGCACTTCGGTGGTTTCGGTCAGTTGAGACCAATCACTCAACACACAATCGAAAATCGCGATTGCGGCGGTGGGAATTTCGAGCCGCTCGCGAGCAAGCATGGAGACCAAGTACGACATGCCGGGATTGTGTCCGAGCACGAGCAACGACGAGGCATCGAGCGAGCACGCGGCGATGCTATTGAGAATCGATTCTGCCGATGCGAGATAAAGCGACTCATGGTAGGTGACATTCGCGACCGGGAACTGCCACGTGTTATTCATCAACGAAATCGTCTCGCGCGTGCGCGTCGCCGTGCTCGAGAGCACCGCATCCGGGATCCATGTTTGTTCGCCAAGCCACTGGGCCATGCGCGGCGCATCACCTCGTCCTCGGGCATTGAGCGAACGTTCATGATCCGATAACCCGCCGACGCTCCAGTCGCTTTTGGCGTGGCGCATCAGCAGCAATCGGCGAGTCGACGGTTCCGCGAAGGCATTGGGCATGAGAAGGCTCGATTAAGACTCCAAGGGTGTCGATTCGAGGAGGCTGCTGATGAGCGGCAACAATTGTTTTTTGCGGCTGACGACATCGTCCAGCTTGTACAAGTTGTCTTCGAGTTCTGGATAATTGATATCCTCCCAACCCTGGGGCTCGTGATTCATGAGCAGC
>JBBSJZ010000342.1:0-6847 GCA_038256795.1 Pirellulales bacterium
AGGGAACGGAGAAATCCTCGCGGGCGGATTCGCCTCCATCCTCGTGAATTCAATCGGGCCAATGATCGCACCCCTGAGCGAAGCTAAAGATGCGACGCAGTTTCACCTGGCGATGGAAACAATGTTCCAAAACGCACAACCGCTCGTCGCCGCGATGGCGGCCATCGATACCAGCGGTTTCCGACTCAGCAGTGCCCCCGCAGGCGGTAACGGCTACGGTGAGATGTCGGGTTACGAGGACATGGGCGGCGATAGTGGTGGCAGTTACTACAACGGCGGTAGCAGCAGTGGCGGTAGCAGTGACAGTGGCGGTAGCAGCGACAGTGGCGGCAGCGGTGGAGGCTACGGTTCGTCAAGCGGTCCACCCGATTCTGGGAACTAAACATTTCTGCTCGCGAATTAATTTCACCTGAGATTCACTCGTTGTCCAATCAAGTTCGCCCCCGCGTCGCCATCGTCGGCGGGGGACTGTCGGGGCTCGCCACTGCCGTGCAATTGCACCAGCGCCGCCCCGAAATCGAAATTTCGCTGTTCGAGTCCCAATCACGACTCGGCGGAGTGATCGACACGCACCGACACGGCGAGTTACTCGTCGACTACGGCGCCGACATGTTCGCGACGCAGCCATCCGCGGCACTGCGTTTGTGTGAGTCACTCGGTATCGCCGACCGATTGATCGAGCCGAAACAAGAGCGGCGCGGCGCCATGATCGTTCACCGCGGCCGGCTCGTGCCGATTCCCGATGGATTTGTGCTCATGCGAGCGACCAAGCTGGCCTCGATGGTAACGACGCCATTACTTTCGTTGGGTGGGAAAATTCGCTTGATCGCTGAGCGTCTTGTCGCCCGCCGCGATGATCCGTCGGATGAAAGCGTTGCCGATTTTGTGCGCCGACGGATGGGCGTCGAGATGCTCGATCGGATCGTCGGTCCGCTCGTCGCCGGAATCTACACGGCCGAGGTCGAGCGGTTGAGTATGCAAGCGACGATGGCACCCATCCTCAGCATGGAGCAACAGCATGGTTCACTCGCCAAGGCGACCCTCGCACGGCGACGAACAGGCGAAGACGGTGCCGAACGATCTAGCAGCGGTGCTCGCTACGGTAATTTCCGTGCCTTCCCCGGCGGCATGATCGAATTCATTGAGACGTTGGCGGGTCGCTTACCGAGTGGCTGCGTGCGACCGTCGCTTCCGATCACGTCACTGTCAAAGTCGCCGGCCGGTTGGCACTTGAATCACGACAACCACCAAGCAGCTGAGGTTGCCACAGCCTTCGACCACATCGTGTTGGCGACCCCAGCTGCGGTGGCCGCCCGCTTACTCGCCCCACACGCATCCATCGCAGCCGAGCGACTCGCATCCATTGAGACCGCGTCGACGGCGATTGTCGTCCTCGGACTGCGTCGCAGTGACATTCGACGCCCTGCCGAAGCATTCGGCTTCGTGGTTCCACCCAAGGAGAATCGTCGAATTCTTGCCGGCAGTTTCGCGAGCGAGAAGTTCGCGGGCCGAGCGAGCGAAGCGAACGTGATCGCTCGAGTCTTCATCGGCGGCGCCCTGCAGAGTGAACTGCTCGATCACGACGACGACGAACTCATCCGCATCGCGAGCGAAGAATTGCGAGATTTGATTGGACTCGCCGCAGCCCCATTCTTCAGCCACGTCGTCCGCTGGAACAATGCCATGCCCCAGTACCACGTCGGCCACCTGGATCGCGTCAAAGCCATTGAATCCGACGTCGCGAACCAGCCCGGCATCTCACTCGCTGGTAACTCGCTACACGGCGTCGGCATTGCTCCCGTGATCCAAACGGCCGGCCGTGTTGCTCGCGAAATCGACGAGAGACTGGCGACACCGTCTTGTAGCGACCACCCGCGACCGTAGCCCGAATCACGCTTTACCGACTATCCATCGAATCCCGAATTGCCCGTGCCAGTTGGGTCGTGTACTCGTCAATCGCCGGCCCCACGACGTGATTGCAGTTTTCCATGACGTCGGGCTCGAACGAAACCCAATCGCGCAGCACGAAATGCACTTGGGTCTCTCTGTCCGAGAGCTTTGTCAATTCGGTGGTGACGCCGCGGACTTTGCCATCGAACGTCGTTGATTCACGAACGAGGCGAGGCAGCGGTCCGCCGGAAAAGTAAATCTCGAACCCATCACGCCGTGATCGCAGTACCAATTCCTCCAAGGCGACAAGGTATCGTGGATCCATCTTGGCTGGCTCGACGACATCCGACATGTAGATACGACTCGAGGCGATGACGGACTCTGGCCGAGCTTGATCCGCCGTCATTCGCCAGGTCCCGTCCGCTGGCATCTTTAGCTCAACGCTATTCGCCTCGCCGCCGCTGTCGCCGCCACCGATGGGTTGGTCGATCGACCGATCCACACCGCCGCGAACATGGTCCTTGATCGTTAATAGCGGGAACCAGTCGCGGTACCGTGCCGTGATGAACATCTCACTCGGCCGCGATCGCAACTCGATGAGGCGTCGAAACAGCGCTGGTGTCGAAATGGGGATGGCAGCAGCGTATTGGAAGAACGCGTCATCACGATGGCCCGCCCACACCTCGGCCGCATGCACGACGATGACACCACGCGGCGGTTCGTGGTGAGCCAGATACCGATCGAGCATCCACACGTCACCGGTCAGCCCCATTGCACCAAACGTCCCCAAATTGATCGCCTCGCCGCCAAGTTCACGTGACAGCGTTTCCGGTGCGACGCCAAGTGTTGCCGAAGAATCACCCAGGACAACCCAATCAAAAGTTCGACGCGTGTCGCCGGCGAGCGCCCATTTCGCTTCCAGTAAACGCTCCTCGTGACGCGGGGTGTGACTGACCCCAATTGCGACGAGCACCGTATTGGCGATCGCGAGCACGGCGATGGCGAACACGATCGGAACCCACCACCGCCGGAGCGGCTGAATTGGCTCGATTTCGATGGGTCGTAAATCCATGGTCATGTGGACGGTGCCCCTTTTCAAAATTGGAAATAGATGAACTCGGAAGCGCCATCAAAGCCGAGTACCACAATGGCCGCGAGCATCAACGTGTAGAGTGTCGCTTGCCAGGCGATCGATAATCGAAGCGGAGCCAGTAGATCGCCTGTTCGCTGCATCCAGACATCGATGATCACGAGCGGCCCGGCGTAAAGAATGAGTTTGGCGAGCAGACGGGTCGAGTGAGACGTCCACCACCACTCGGTTTGTGAAATCATCTCGAAGGCGGTCGTCAATGAAGTGGCTCGAAAAATCAGCCAGCCGATTTGCGTGGCGATCAACATTCCAAGCCATCCGAAACGGATACCGCGTCGTTGCAGCACGAGCAGTAGGCCATGGAAGCCGCCCCACGCCACAAACTTCATGGATGCTCCATGCCACAGTCCGCCGAGCAGCATCGTGAGCATCAAGTTTCGCATCGTCGCCGCTTTGCCACCGCGATTTCCACCGAGCGGGATGTAGAGATAGTCACGCAACCATGTTGAAAGCGAGATGTGCCAACGCTGCCAAAAGTCGCTCGGTGATGTTGCAAAGTACGGCAAGCGAAAGTTCACCATCAAGTGAAACCCGAGCAAGCGAGCGACGCCGCGAGCGATATCGGAATAGCCCGAGAAGTCACCATAGATCTGCATCGAGAATCCGAGCACGCCCAGACAAACGTCCGCCAGTGTGAATGCTCGGTGATCATCGAAAATGGGATCGATCGACGCACCAAGATTATCAGCAACATAGACCTTCTTGAAATAGCCAAACAGGATCAACCAAACGCCGATCGAAAAGTTCGCTCGTGTCAAAGTCGTCGGCGATGAGAGCTGCGGTAATAATTCACCGGCACGCTCGATCGGACCCGCGACCAGTTGCGGGAAAAATGAGACGTAGAGCGCAAAATCGACGAGACTCGAGGTCGCGTGCAATTGGCGCCGATAAACATCGACGGTGTAGCTCAACGTTTGGAACGTGTAAAACGAAATCCCCAGCGGTAGGATGATCGACAGCGTTGCGTAGTCGGCCCGCATGCCAACCGCTCGCAGAACCTCGGCGAAGGAATCGACGAAAAAGCTCGCGTACTTAAAATAAGCGAGGATACCGAGATTGATGAGAATCGAAGCCGCCAATAGCAACCGACGCGTCGGAACATTCTCAGTCCGCTGTAAGAGTCGGGCTAGCGAGTAATCAACGATCGTTGACAGCACTAGGAGCGATAAAAACCTCGCATCCCACCAGCCATAAAATACATAACTGGCCGCGAGCAAACTCGCATTTCGCAACCGCACCCGACCAACCATCCAGGGGTAAATGACCGCGATCACGGCCAGGAAAACCAGGAAGTCGATCGAATTAAAAAGCATCGTCGCTCACTCCACCCTGTTCTAGATTTTGGTGGGGAGAGCGAGGTTTGAGGGGCTCGGATGCAAATCGAGAAGACATTTCCGCCCCTTCCGTTAGGACGACAACATCGTCGTCGAGCTCGACTTACCCTGCGTCATCATCTTACCCTGCGTCATCATCACGATCGCCAGCGGGGGAATGTTGACTTCGAGACTGTACTTACGACCGTGACTCGGGGTTTTGTCGGCCGTACGGCTGCCCAGATTGCCGACGTTGCTACCGCCGTACGCTTCCGCATCACTGTTGAGAATCTCGACGTAATCACCCGCAGCGGGTACGCCGATGCGATAGTCGAAGTGTGGCTCGGGGGTGAAGTTGACGATGACAACGACTTGCTCACCCGCCGCGGACGTCCGACAAAACGTGTAGATACTCTTGGCCGCGTCATCGGCTGCGATCCACGAGAAACCGGCCGGATCGCAATCGAGTTCATGCAGTGCCGCGTAGTCGCGGTGCAAGCGGTTGAGATCACCGACGAATAACTGTAGCCCGCTGTTGAGCGGTGCAGATTGCAGTTTCCAATCGAGTTGGCTTTCGTACTTCCATTCGCCGTACTGGGCGAACTCGCATCCCATGAACATGAGCTTCTTGCCGGGCACGGCGTACTGGTAACCGAACAGCAATCGCATGTTCGCAAATTTTTGCCAGTCATCGCCAGGCATCCGCGAGATGAGTGAGCCTTTGCCGTGGACCACTTCGTCATGCGATAGCGGCAACACAAAGTTCTCGCTATCCGCGTACACCGAACGGAACGTCAATTCATTTTGGTGGTACTTGCGATGGATCGGGTCACGTTGGATGTACTCGAGCGTGTCGTGCATCCAGCCCATGTCCCACTTGAATCCGAATCCGAGTCCACCATCGTAAACGGGCCGCGAAACACCCCCGAATGAAGTCGATTCTTCGGCGAGCGTCATCACGCCGGGAAAGTCCGCGTGGACGTGCGTGTTGAGCTGCTTGAGAAATTCGACTGCTTCGAAGTTCTCGTTGCCACCGAAGCAATTCGGCACCCACTCGCCATCTTTGCGGGAATAGTCGAGGTACAACATCGACGCGACGGCATCCACGCGAAGCCCGTCGATGTGATACTCGCTCAACCAGAACCTCGCGTTGGCGTGCAAGAAGTCGCGAACTTCGTGGCGGCCATAGTTGAAGATGTGCGTCTTCCAATCGGGGTGAAATCCCTGGCGCGGATCGTCGTGCTCGTAGAGTCCGGTGCCATCGAAACGGGCGAGCCCGTGAGCATCGTAGGGAAAGTGGGCGGGAACCCAGTCGACGATGACGCCAATGTCGTGCTGGTGGCAATAATCGACGAAGTCGCGAAACTCGTCGGGACCGCCGAAGCGACTCGTCGGTGCAAAGTAACTCGTTACCTGGTAACCCCATGAACCGTCGTATGGGAACTCCGAGATCGGCATCAATTCGATGTGCGTGAAGCCAAGTTTCTTGACGTGCTCGACCAGCATCTCGGCCAGCTCGCGGTACGTGTGATAACGGCGACCGTCCCAGGGGCGTTTCCACGATGGCAGGTGGACTTCGTAAATCGAGACGGGACTTCGCAACCAGTTCGTTTTGCGTCGCTTGTTCATCCACGCAGCGTCGTTCCACGTGTACTGGTCGAGATCGTGGACAATCGACGCGGTCGCGGGCGGATGCTCAGCACTGAAGGCGAACGGGTCAGCCTTGTGCAGAATTTCTCCCTGTTTCGTTCGCAAACTGTATTTGTAACTGGTGCCATTCACGACACCCGGAACGAACCCTGTCCATACGCCGGAGTCACTTCCCGTTAACCAATCCGCGCCGTGTCGCCATCCGTTGCCATCGGTCAACACACTGACCTCCGTCGCATTCGGCGCCCACACGGCGAATCGAGCGCCGTCGACGCCATCGGCATTCTCCAAGTGAGCGCCGAGCCAGTGGTAACGTTCGTTCTTGGGTGTGTCAGTCATGAGTGATCCAGCTAAGTTTTACGTCGAGGCCAAACAACCAGGCATAACGTTATCCCCGATGCAATCGCCGTGGTCAATTCGCGGCGTCTGGCTTCGCGATGCGAATGCGATGCACGTGCCGTAGGAAAAGATTTTTCAAAATCAATCTTGAAATCGAATAAGTGCTCTTTGTTCTTGGATCATGGATTTGATATTCCCTGCTGCACGTAGGCACATCGTCTACACGTTTCGTCAAGTTTCGATAGGAAACAAGAATGTCGAAGAACCAGACCGCAACCAAGACAACCACGGCTGCGAAAAAGAGTCCTGCTATGAAGAACCGCACCACGAGCCCCGCGAAGAAGGCACCCGTTGCCAAGGCACCCGTTGCTAAGGCGACCGTCACCCGAACAACTACCGCTAAAACTGCACCCGCGATGACGAAGGCCACCAGCGGGTGAAAGCCCAGCCAGCTCACCAGCACGGCAATCAGCACGCCGGTAAAGCCGATCACCGCGCCCACCGA
>JBBSJZ010000343.1:0-6832 GCA_038256795.1 Pirellulales bacterium
CCACAGCACCGATCCCAGTCCACACTGCATACCCCGTGCCGACAGGGATCGTCTTGAGTGATATGGCGAGTAGCGTCATGCTGGCCGCCATCGCGATCAGCGTCGCAATGGTCGGCAATGGTTTTGAAAAACCATCGGTGTATTTCAAACCAACGGCCCAACCGATTTCCAAGACTCCGGCGAAAACGAGATAGGCCCAAGGCATCAATCAATCCTTCGTGTCTTTGGTGGTTCTGGTTGTGGCATCACCCGACTCCAACACCAGGCACGACTTGATGTCGGTGTTCACATCCTCAAGCTCAGCCCGGATCGGATAGCGTGATTGCTGGCTATGCCGATGCGAAGAGTCGGCGGCGTGGTGTTGGTTCGCTCGTCGGTTCGACGAAACCGGGTCGGTAGGGCTCGCGGTCCATTGCTTTGAGTTCCTTCGCAAATCCGACGGTGGCTTCGCCGCGACAGGTGGCGATGAGGTGATTGGCTTCGTCGATGTCGGTGATCTCCGAGATCGTCTGTACGCCTTGAGCGGTTTGAGCGAGGACGACGACGCGAGTGCCGATGCGGACGAGCGAGACATTGAGTCGCGGCTGGAGCGTGGTGGTCCCGAGCACTTCCATCGCTTCGCGCGGCAATGCGCGATTAGCGTTGGCGCCGGCACCGAAGCGCCGCGTCATCCAAATCATTGCCGCAAACAAACCGAGGACCACGGCGAGGCTGCTGGCGACCGTGACGGTCGGTCCGGACATCGCGTCCGAGGCGGTTGCGGACTCTCGCGTTTTCGCGGTGTCATCGGAATTGAGTCGTGGAGCGAGCGTTGGAAACGTCGGTCTCAGACTCGCCACAGCTCCCTCGGTGGAGTATCCCGAATTCGATGACGTGCGGTAAGTCGCAGCTTCAGGCGTTTGCGCCACCGCGATCGGGGTGGCGAACAACAGACCGACGATGAATAGACTGGACCGCGAGTCGAACACCATGGAGAACATCCTTGTTGATGGGTGCGTCGGATGCCGGCGAATCAAACGCCGAGAAGTTCCGTGACGCGAATGCAAAAATTGTCGTTCATGACGAGGACTTCGCCACGTGCGATGAGTCGACCGTTGACAAAGATATCGACGGGGTCGCCGGCGAGCTTGTCGAGCGCAACGACGCTGCCGCTGCGCAATTGCAGCACGTCCTCCAACCGCATCTGGGTCCGACCGAGTTCAATGCGGAGGTCCAATTCGACATCGCCGATGAGATCCATCGGATGCCGCGTTGCGGCGGAATGATCGGGTGTCAAATTGCCGAGCGTAAACGGCTTCGGTTCGGCGACGGTCGTGGCTGGCTGAGGAGCGGCGCCGGTAGCCTCATCGAGTGATTGCGAGGCTTGTTCAAACAGTTTCTCGATATCGTCGGCATTGAGATTTTCCTTTTCTCCCGCCGTCGCCGCATCCGTCTTTGGATCAGACATCGCGCCACTCCCTTTCCGTGAGTTCTCGTTCAAGCCAGTTTCACGCCGGGCTCACCGACGTTTCCACGCGGAGTTCGCCCGACGCCTTTCAACGGCCCGCCTAATCTTCGATCAATTGGTAGTCATTGAAGCCGATTCCCAGCAACAGGTCTTCATCCAATAAGTGGTTGCATTGTGTCAAGATCCGTCGTTCCAACAATCCCAATTGGTTGTCTTGAAGCTCGGCGAGTTCACTGTTGCGGATCTTCATCCGAATCGCGTGACGCAACCGTCCTTGCTTGGTATCAAACTCTTTCTTGAGCTTCTCGGCATCCTTCTTGCGGACGAGTCCGTACAAGCGAATTTCGACGCGGAAGGAGCGATCGCTATCGATCGGGCTAAAGGTTTCGCCGAACATACCCATTTGGAACTCTTCGGGAATATTCTCATCGAGCGTGACTTGCTCGGCAGCTTGCTCACCTTGCTGGATCGACTTGAGCAATCGTGCTTCGGCGAGCGCGCTAACATCCTCGGCGCTGGGTACGAGGAAGAAAAACATGGCGGTTTCGACGAGGACCACCACACCGACGAAGGCGATGATCATCATTTTCCCCGATTTTGCCGGAGCGGCTTGCGCACTGTCATCGGCAACGGGTTTAGGAGCAATTTCTTCAGCGGCCATTAGGGTTTCTCCGTCGCGGGGTCAAATGCGGGTGTCTCGGTGCGTCGACCGTTGGCGGAGCCTTCGAGGTCTTCGACGGTTTCGTCCAGCAAGAAAACTTCGACGCGTGAGTTTTTGGCGAGTGCGCCGCGCCCGCCACTGCGCTGCATCGGCTCGGTTTCACCCGCGGATGAAATTCGAAATCGATTCGCCTCGAGTTTGGATTCTTCGATCAGGAACCGTCGCACCGCGACGGCGCGTCGAAAGGCGAGCAATACGGCTTCATCGGTACCGACGGTTCTCGCGGCGAACTCAGCGGAGACGTGTCCACGGACTTCGATCTTTTGCGGCTTGCCGCGTAATTGTTCGGCGGTTTGGGTCAGTACCGTGATGGCTTCCTTGTCGAGAGTATCGACGGCGATGTCAAAGAATACGACGCTACCGACGGCCGTGGTTTGTCCGGGACGAATGATCCGCACCATCGGCTCTTCGCCATGCGGCGCCTTCTCGGGAACACCGCCCTTGGCGGTATCCTTTTTCTTAGCACGACCGGTCGTCGATTGCACGGCGAACGAAGTCGAGCGCGGCTTCGAATCGCCCGGCGTCATGCTTTCGATGGCCTTGGTGTAACCGAATTGTTGCTGCATCGAGTCAACGAGTGCCTGGTAAGATTCCTCTTGCTTGATCTCGCTCAGCGAAACCAACATGATGAAGAATGTCAGCAGCAAACTCATCATGTCGCCGAACGTCACCACCCACTCCGGGATGCCTACTGGCGGATCTTCTTCACCCATGGCTCGTTTACTCGGCGTTGCGTTGTGAGGGTGGCAGGAACGTTCGCAGCTTTTGTTCGATGGCGCGGGGACTTTCACCCGACTGGATCGCCATCACACCACGAATCGCGATTTCATAGGTCATCATCTCAGCCTTGCTCAGCAGCCCGAGCTTCTCGGCAAATGGCGAGAACAGGACGTTGGCCGCGATCGCACCATAGAGCGTCGTGATCAAAGCCACCGCCATACCGGCGCCAATACCCGATGGGTCACTCATGTCGGCGAGCATCATGATCAAACCCATGAGAGTTCCGATCATTCCGTAGGCGGGGGCGAACCGTCCGAGTTGGTCCATGATCGCTTTGCCTTCGCGGTGACGCGCAGCGATCGCACCGACTTCGGTTCGCAGTACTTCTTCGACGATCTCCGGCGTACTGCCGTCAACGGCCATTTGAATCCCAGTCTTGACGAGTGGGTTTTCGATTTCGGCGACCTTGGCTTCGAGTGCGAGCAAACCATCACGACGTGCCGTTTCGGCGAGTGCAACGATCGATTTGATCAGTGCGAGGCGGTCAAATCCTTTGTTGAGGATGACCTTCAAGCCGATCTTGGGACTCTTGAGCATGCTGCCGAGCGGAAAGCAAATGAGTGCGGCCGCCAACGCGCCTCCGATGACCACCATCACCGAGGGTAAGTCACAGTAAGCCGTGAGCGGTGCAGATCCCATCAACATCGATCCCACGATGAGGCCCGTGGCGAGGATCAATCCGACAACGCTTGCGATATCCATGTTGCTTTGGCTTTAAAGGGATGGGGTGGCGGAGACGGGTTTCGGCAGCGGGCAATAGTGCTTCTGCTGTTGGTAGCGGACACTGCGATCGACAACATCATCCATCGACTCGCGGACAACGATCCGCTCGCCAGTCGTCAACGTGATGAACGTGTCGGGACGCCGTTCGACATAGCGAATCAAATCGGCATTCAAGATGAATGCTTCGCCGTCGAGTCGTGTGAGCTTGATCATGCGTTGATCCCCGGTGCCGTGAAAACGTATCTCTCGCTGCACAAAGCTAGGACGCGTTGTGATGCCACGACGGTTGAGGCGAAAAAGAAACATGCGAAATCCGCGCACCGGAGCATGCACGAGCCCAGCAAAGTCGCCGCAATCGACACAACCGGCGCGGATTCGCCCGTACCGTCGCTAACGCACCTACATCCGCCGCGGGCGATAGAGATCCAAATCGGCTCGGCCCATGAGGGAAGCATAGATTGAGGCAATCTCACGCCAACCACGACGAAGATCGGCTTCGAGATCGCCCACCGATTCGTGGCCGAGTTGAAAGAAGTACGGGGTATCCGACGGGAAGGCCAGTTCGATCCCGTGGTTGCCGCCGCCAGCCAACATCACACATTCGGATCGAAGTGAATGTGACTCGCCCGACTCGTCAACGAGCTGCAAGAGAAAGTCGGGCGGAATTTCGCCGTCATCGCTATCGCCATCCGACTCCGACTCGGATGCCTCACCCGCGTCATCCGCTTCTACGGGAACCAACTCGATCGAGACGCATTTGATGGGCATCATCATTCGCTCAGCGAGCAAATCCGAGGCGGCGATCTGAACGAGCCCTTCGTTGATCCAGGCTTCGATGGTGAGCGGCAACGTCCGTGGTTGCGACGGGTCAAGTTGTGCATCGATCGCACCGAGCCCCAGTGACGAGAGACATCGATCCGGCATCATCGGCAACGGTTCACCGATCCTCTCGCAAAGCGAGCCACCGACACGATCCGCTTCGATCACGACCACGTCGTACCCGAGATAGCGACCGTAGAGCGCGCACTCCAATCCGATCGGCCCCGCGCCGATCACGGCGATACGACCCGGCGGGTCGAGGGTCAAGGCGTCGTCGTCGTTGAACTCAGCAGACGGGGAGCTTTCGGGCATGCTTAACTTTTCGAGGGAGAGACTTGAAACGCGGCGAGGTCGACGACGTTGTCGCGTCCTTCCACCAAGTTGGCAACCACCACCGCAGTCCCACAGGACAAATGAATACCGCTGCGGTAGTGGCCCGCCGCGACGAACACGTTCGCGAAATCTGGAACCCGTCCGATCATCGGAAAACCGTCAAAGGTCATCGGACGAAGCCCTGACCAAGCATGGACGACGGAGGCGTCACGCAGATGCGGACACAAGTCACGCGCGAATTGATGGAGCGAATCGAGCGTGTGCGGCGTGGTCCCGGTCTCGAAACCGACTTCCTCTTCGTTGGAGCCCACGAGCATGAGCCCATCGTCACGGGGAACCAAATAACGATTGCCAACATTGACAATCGATTCAAGGGGCTGGGCCGATGTTTGCAGCAGCAAGATCTGGCCGCGAACCGGAATCAAGGCTTGCTTGAGGTTCAACGACTCCGCGACTCGTCCCGACCAAACACCACTGGTCACGACGGCAAAGTCAGCTTCGATGGACTGAGTGGACGATTGCACTTTGACGTGCGCTTCCTGGCTTTGAAGGTCGTGAACAGGGGCATTCTCGATCAACGTCACACCCGCCAAACGACACGCTTGAGTGAGCGCCTGGAGATAACGCGGAGAGCGAATTTGGTATTCATCGGGGACCCACCAGGCCGATTGATCACGGTTGTTCGCTTGAGCCCAGCCAGCGAGCGACGGTTCACGGCGAGCAACCTCATCGGCGACGGTCGGATCGCACTGGATATCGAGATCCGTCCAGTAGTCTCGCATGCCGATCATGGCGGCGCGTTCGCCCGGCGTGCTGGCGAGGTACCATCCGCCACAGCGACGCAGTCCCGAATCGATCCCAGTCTTCGCTAGCAACTCCTCGTGCCACCGTGGAAACATTTCGTGGCTGAGTCCGCGCAAGGCATCGAGCGGATCGGTCGCGGTCGAAAAATTGGCGGGTGGCAAAATACCGGCCGCCGCCCACGACGTCGCGCGGCCCAGCGTCCCCCGCTCGACCACGGTGATCGAGTGGCCTCGCCGTGCGAGGTCCCAGGCAAGACTCAAGCCGATTACGCCGCCGCCAATCACGACGCCCCGAGTATTGATTGTCATGACGAATGCGTTGACGCGTCGGGAGTGATGAGAATTTCGCTCAATCGCCGGCCGAGTGATTGCTCACATGGGTCAGCGGCGATAGCCAATTGCTCAACCAGCGTTTGCAAATCCGACAGCTCATCAATGTCGCGGCGAGGCTCGAGCATCGTCACCGACATGCCCGCCTCCCGGATTCGCGTTAAGGTCGTTTCGAGCACCGACGATGTACTCCAGGGCATGTCGCGAAACAGTGATTGATGACGACTGTCAAAGGGACCGGCAAGACCGATCAAGTAGTAACCACCGTCCAGGGCGGGACCCAGCACCACGTCCGACTCTCGGAGCATCTCAAAACTTTGGGCCAGTTCCGTCGTCGTCACCAATGGGCAATCGCAACCGATCAAAACGGCGACGCTCGCGGCGTGCAATGAAGTTTGGAACCAGTGGCTCATGCGGTCGCCGAGGTCCCCATCGCACTGAGGCTCGCAATCCCAGGTTGCTGAGTGAGCGGAAAGGGCAGCGAGAAAGTCGTCACGACGCTGCGGCGGCGCGAACACGACGGTTGGCCGCTGGGGAATAATGAACGCCGGATCGCTGGACGCACCGTCACGGAGGTGGCGGTCGTCGATCTTGGCAAGTGATGTCGGCTCCTCAGCCAAACGTCGGGTGAGAAAACAGAAAAACGCGTGATGAATGGCGGCGGCTCTTTCCATGCCAATGTGGCGTCCGAGGCGTGTTTTGACGCGTCCGGGCTCCCAAAACTTGACCATCATCCCCAGCCGTCCCGACACCGCCGCTGGTTGTGGCGAAACGTGGTGGCCGTCGGCTGGAAACATCCCGAGGTCCTTTCTTGAGCTGAGAGTTAGCGTTACCGCCAAATTTAGTTACGATTTAACAGACGGTCACTGTTAACGC
>JBBSJZ010000344.1:0-6792 GCA_038256795.1 Pirellulales bacterium
AAGCCGAGCTCCATGAACGTCGCATCCCGATCGAGATCACTGACCTCGTACCCCGTCCGCTGGCGCAGCAGATCGGAGAGACCGGTTTCAAATTGGGTAAATCGTGGGTCGTGCATATCCATAGAAATCTAGTGTCTTGTGGTTCGTCGCTGTTCCGCTCTCGCACTTTGCAAAAGCATCATTTGTTGGCTCATCAAAGCCATTTGCTGTTGAATGACCTGTTGCGAAATCCGACTGACCTGGGCCGGATTTTGCGGAATCGAAGCGAGCGGGGTCGGCATCATGGCGGGCGCTAAATCAATGGCGAGCGGCGGTGCCGCTGCCGCTTCCACCGGCGCGCCGAGCTGCAATTCGCTCTCAAAACTGTACCGTTTTCGCTGGAACCGATACTTCGGCAAGTGAACGCGTCGCCGCAGCTCCCCAGAATATATCTCGTTCCAATCAATCTTCACGCCGTGTTGCCACAATCGACCCACGGACATGATTGCACAAGAGTAGTCCGATCCAGGCTGTTTCGCATGCGGTAATGAAGAAACGATGTGCTCGCGAGCCGTATTCAAGGGGTGCTGGCGGGCAAGCGTGCTGAGCGCTTGATTTGGCCCGACTTCGAGCATCACGACCTCGCCGGAAAACGTTTTTAAGACTTCCGCCAATGCGACCGAGAACCGAACCGGTTCTCGGAATTGTCGTGACCAATAAACCGGGTCCGTCGCCGTCGCATCGTCAAGTCTTTGCGCCGTCACGTTCGAAGTCATCGGAATGGTGGGTGGCGATAACGTTAGCGACGCGACCTCTTGGTAGAACGACTCGATCGCCGGGTCCATCATTCGGGAATGAAAAGCGTGCGACGTTCGCAATGGACGGACGGCGATATCTTCGGAATATTGCCCCGCATCAATGGCCGCCGCGAAGGCATCGACGTCCTCGGTCGGTCCTGACACGACACAAAAAGCGGGACCGTTGATGGCTGCAATCTCGAGTCGCTCGGGAAGAATGCCGCGAAGCTGAGATTCTGGCAATTGCACCGCCATCATCGAACCCGTTGGCAACGCCTGCATCAATCGGCCGCGGATCGCGACCAACCGCGCCGCATCCTGCATCGACATGATACCTGCGATCGCTGCGGCGGCGAACTCACCAACGCTATGGCCCACGAGCATCGCCGGTCGGACACCGAGTGATTGCCACCATCGTCCCAACGCGTATGAAATCATGAATAGGGCGGGCTGAGCGATCTCGGTTTGGTCGAGCGACTCGGCATCCGTGATCGTGCCATCGATAAAGTCTCGGAGATCGAGATTCAATACTGGCCGGAGCACCTCGGCACATTCATCGATCGCGCGACGCACCACGGGCTCGGCGCGATACAACTCGGCCGCCATCGTCAAGTGTTGCGAGCCTTGACCCGGAAACATCATCACCACGGGCGTATCGGCCGAGCGGTTTTTCGCCGTGACGAGTTGTTGAGGTTTACCTTGCCGCAGTAGCTGCGTCGCCTCAGCCACACTCCTCGCCGCCAGATAGCGTTTGTGGCGAAACGACTTGCGGCCGGTCGAGAGTGTGTAAGCGACGTCCGCAAGATCGAGATCAGGATTCGCCGCGAGGTGAACCGCTAAATCCTCCGTCATTTGAGCGAGCGACTCGAGTGAACGAGCCGACAATCGAATCAAATGCCGCGGTCGATGCGAGATTGAACTCGTGATCGGGGGCGCCTCTTCGATTATCAAGTGGGCGTTGGTACCCCCAACACCGAAGGAACTCACACCGGCACGTCGCGGCAAGGCATCCGTGTCCCACGGCACCAATTTTGTGTTGACGATGAAGGGGCTATTCGCAAAATCAATCTTCGGGTTGGGAGACTCGAAGTGCAGTAGCGGCGGGATTTGGCGATGCTTGAGCGCCATGCACGTCTTGATCACGCTGCTAACACCTGCGGCAACATCAAGGTGTCCGACATTCGTCTTGAGTGATGCGATTCTGCAAAACTGGATCTTGTCCGTCGTCTCACGAAACGCTTGCGTCAATGCTTCGACTTCGATGGGATCACCGACGAGTGTTCCGGTACCGTGAGCTTCGACATAACTGATTGAATCCGCCGAGATCCCGGCGCGGCGATGTGCGATTCGAATCGCGGCAGCTTGGCCGGCGACACTCGGCGCCGTGTAACCGTTCTTGTCACCACCGTCGTTGTTCACACCCCAGCCACGGATCACCGCGTAAATGTCATCGCGATCTGCGATCGCATCGGCGACGCGTTTGAGCACGACGGCGCCCACGCCATCTCCGAAGATGGTCCCCTTCGCGTCGGCATCAAAAGTTCGGCACGTCCCATCGGGCGACAAGATCGAATCCTCCGTGTGCAAGTAACCCTGCTCCTGGGGAAACGTCACGGTCACTCCGCCAGCGAGCGCCATATCACAGCAACCCGACGTGAGGTTCTCACACGCCTGGGCGATCGCCACCAGCGATGTCGAACACGCCGATTGGATCGCAACACTCGGCCCTCGCAAATTCAATTGATAGGCCACGCGGGTCGCGAGGTAGTCTTTGTCATTGGAGATCTCGGCATTCAATCCGCCGCCCGGGAAGCAATCCGCGAGCGAGTCGCGAAACTCGGCATCGGCAGCCAATCGGGTAAAGATGTATGTGTTCATATGACATCCCGCGAAGACGCCGACGCGACCGGGAGCCGCATCCGGGACGTAGCCCGCATCTTCCATCGCGTGCCAACACATCTCCAAAAACAACCGATGCTGGGGATCCAGATCGATTGCCTGTTTCGGATAAATCCCGAAGAACTGGGCGTCGAAGCAATCAGCATCCTTGACCACTGCGGCCTTCGCCACAAAGTTCGGGTGCCCTGGCAGGCTACTTTTTCGAAAGCCGACCTCAACGCTGGTCACACCGCTCAAGCCAGCGACGAGGTTCTCCCAGAAATGCTCGGCACTATCGGCGCCCGGAAACCGCCCCGCAAGCCCGATCACGGCGATGCCGCCGGGCAGCGTTGTCGCCGGTTGCTGGGCCGTCGAGCTCATGAAAGAAAAAACCAGTACCGATCGGAGAACAATTAAATATTAAGCGAGGATAATTCCGACCGCTCAAAAGCAAAGTCAAGAAACGTGAATCCTCGCGTGGGTCACGGTTTCGGGATCCGCCGTCATGCGTACCGGGGTGGATGGAACCGGGCTGCACGTCATCACGACGGACTCGCCGGCGGTCACCTCGTCACCGACGCGGACTTTGACGACTAAATCCTCACGGTACGCAATGAGTAAATCCACTTGCGAACCGAACTTGATCATTCCCACACGTTCACCCTGGGCGACCACTTGTCCTTCTTTCACATACGGAACGATTCGTCGCACTAAGCGGGAAGCAATTTGAACGATCCCGACCTTCAAGTTGTCGTTTTCGAACACCATCAACGTTCGCTCATTCTCGAGCAGCGCGTGCAAGTGCTTGAGTGATAGAAACTTGCCCCCGATCGGCTTGACCATCTTCACCGTTCCTTGAATGGGGCTGCGGTTGACGTGAACGTTCAAGAAGTTCATCGCAATTCCGATTTGAATGCCTCGTCCAGGCACCAAATCCGCCTGGGCGAATTCGCTCAGCGGGATCGTGTTATTGTTCTTTACCGCGAAAGGAAAACGTCCGTCTTCAATCTCTTTGATGTATACAACGGTCCCATCCGCGGGCGAAACCAAAACGTTGTCGTCCATCGGCGGTTGCCGCTCAGGATCACGAAAGAATACGTACATGATCGCACCGATCGACGCCGCCACCGCAATCACCCCCGACGCGATTGCAAACAAGACACCCGCCAAGGCACCATAAGTTTGAACGCCAAAGTAAGTGATCGCGAACCCCATTGCCGCCATGAGCAAGGACCAAGGGGCAAAGTGTTTAGGTTTCAACTCCCATTTCACCGCCGCAGCGGGCAGTAACAACAGCAGGACGAGAAACGTCATCGATGCGATTATCATAAACTCAAATATTCTCAGTGTTGGTTGTTCAATACGTGTTTGGAACGAGCGGAAAATGGCGAATGATTCGTCGCCATTAAGATCTTGAGTTTCAAAATCCTTTTTTCCACCACAGGTAAGGCGCCATCGTAGCCTCAGCGAGGAACGGCAATGGATCTCGAAGCGACCACACGGCATCCGACCGATGATGACCGATCGATTGCAACACTCGGGTCGGTGACATGCGTCCGCGCGTTGCTTCCTGCAACACCGTCGGTATGTCGGTTAGCATTCGCACCCAGGTGGCATTGATTTTGGGAGCAATTCGCGGTGAATCCAACCCATGGAGCATGCGGAACAAGGTCACGGGATAGTTCAATCCGGCGAACCGAGTGAGCATGTGCCATCCCCAAAACCGACCGTTCATCTCAATGAATTTGTATTGCCCGGTGCGTTCGTCGAACATGAACTCGACTTCGGCAACACCTCGATATCCGATCTGGTTCAGAAATCGCGTCGCGAGCTCCTCGAGTTGAGGCATGTCGCGTGTTTCGGCGTACGTTGTCGCGTGGCCGAAATCCATCGGGTGCTGGCGAATTCGATGAGCCGAAACCCCCGCCACAACTTTTTCTCCATCAAAGACCGTGGCGAATGAGAATAGATTCTTCGTCCCACCGACCAAGAACTCTTGCACCAGAATTTGGCTCGTGGCGATCAAACGATTCATCGCTTGGTATTCACGAATCAAACTCTCGCGGTCCTTCGCCAATACCGCTTTGTCGTTCGTTTTATCATAATAGTTCTTCTTGAAAGTTGGCTTCAGTACGACCGGATACTCGGGCTGCGACGCGAGCAACTCAGCGAGGGTCGCGGAAGGGTAGACGCGTGGAATCGGAATGCCGGCACTCGACGCTGCTGCGCCCGCGAGGTCCTTTTCATAAAACTTTCGGCTCGTGTCCCAGGGCATTACCGACAAGAGGTACTTGGTCGACAACGCCGCATGGTTCTTCGCCAAAAATTCAAGGGTCTCGTCATTGACGCAAAAAACCGCCCAACCCTCGAGCGAGTGTGTCTCGGCGAGTTGCAACAAGTATTCGACGGAGTCGTCCGCAGTCAGCAGATCACGCTTCACAAAGCGTCGGCCGATGGCGTTGGAGTAACGCGCGATGCCAGCTTCGGTTTCGAGCAACGCAACCGGGATACTTTCTTCCGCGAGCGAGCGAGCGACGCCGACAGCTTGGAAGTCTGCGCCAATCAGCAGCACGCCCGCAGTCTTACTCGCAGAGTGCACCGAACCCTTGCTGGTAGCAAACGGCTGTCGGGAATACTCGTGAGGGTCGAGGGAAATGACGGTCTCGGTGGACATTAGACGCCCGCGACCTCCGTCGTCACTTCGAGTGTTTTGCCGAGCGATCCCGACTCGCCGTGCGTGGGCCGCAGGGGCATCTCGAACAAATCATCGTAAAGAGCAATGAGATGCTTGGCTTGGTGATCCCAGGTCAAGCCAAGGTCGATCCGCTGGCGTCCGATCACTCCCAGTCGCTGACGCAGCGCGGGATCATCCATCAATTGCACGGTCGCGTCGGCGTAGTCACGAATGTCGTTGTTGCTGGCGTAGATCGCCGACTCACCCGCCGTCAACTCATTCTCACGAGTGCGGAAGCATACCGTCGGCTTTCGCAGCGCCATGTACTCCATCGTCTTGATCGTCGTGCAACTATCGTTGTAGGCGTTACTCGGATCGGGAGTGAACGCGATATCGAATGCGGCGATGTGCGCGGGCACGGTCGGGAAGGGAATCATGCCCGTGAAATGGATCAAATCCAACACGCCAAGTTCTTCGGCAAGTCGTTTCAAGTCTCCGATCGCGGGACCATTTCCGACGATCACCGCAAGAAAATCGCGGCGTCCATGACGGACCTTCAATTCGTGCAGGGTGCGGATGAAGTAATCGACTCCGTCTTGGATGCCAATCACGCCCACGTAGCCGAGAATCAGCCTTCCCGTGTTTCGCAATTCAGATTTGGGTTCGACGTCTTCCAAGAAGAACACGTTGGGACCATTTCGAACGACATAACAATCCGAGGGGTTGGCACCGCAGCGATCGATTTGGACGGCACGTTGTGTTTCATTCGTGGCAATCAATCGATCGGCGTTGCGACACGCCACGCGTTCGAAGTAACGCAGCACGTGATAAATTTTATTCGGCTCTTCGTTGCCGCCGCGAGCCAGGTAAAGTTCAGGCGAAAGGTCATGCAAATCAAACACGTACTTCTTGCCAAAGAATTGGTAGAAGATCGCGATGAGCGCCGTCATGTCCGGCGGCGTGTGAACGTGGATCACATCGAATCCGCGTCGAATGAGAACAAAGACGCTGTAGGCGAACATCATCACCAGACTGTATCCGTACTCCCACGCGTAGCCGAGAAAACCATCCATTTCTGAGGGCTTCGGATAGCGATACGCATGGAAGCCTCCAATGGCTTCGGACCACTTTTTGGATTCACCCGTCGGACAGATGACCGTCACGGCATAACCCGCCTCGACGAGCGACTCCGCCTCGAGCAGCACGCGATTATCATCGGGAACACTCTCGTTCTCGAGCAGCATCAAGATGTGCTTCGGCTTCACAGCCCTATTGACGTTACGATTGCTCATGGACCCGAGGCTGCCATTTCGACGTTCGCATTCTTAAGTCCCAAATCGATTCGCGGGGGTTTAGCGGCAGACTTACCGCACAAATCGCGCATGATCGCGTCAGTGCGAGCGACATTCGCTAAAGAGAAATGGTGGACGGCGAGGTCTCGGTTACGCTGGCCCATTTGCTCAC
>JBBSJZ010000345.1:0-6772 GCA_038256795.1 Pirellulales bacterium
CCTCGCTCGGAAGCGTTGCGATGGTCTGGATCTTGGTGGCTTCCGCGGTCGTTTTTTCCTCCCTTGTGAGACCGCTCGACAACCCCTAAGCCAGAAACGCGAAGGCTGTGAGTACCAGCAGCGAGAACCATCCCCAGCGGACCGTTGCCATCAGAATTGTTTTCAAATATCGCACGATGCTTGTGTTCCAGAAACGCAGTGCTGAAGTGCCTTGCGGTCATTCGACGGGCTTGCGTTGAGATTGGACAAGCAACGCACAAAAAACTATCATAGGACGCCGGTCTGCTTAAGTCTTGACTCGTTCTGTATCAATTCGTTGGCTTGCCTATGATCTTGGCAAGCGTCCGAGTGAAAAGCGTATTGAGCGATCAGCACGCCCGGATGCTGAGGTTACGAACCGAAGAAAAAGGGAGATTCTCTCGCGCGGAGATTTCCTGAGAAAATGGAGCTTCCCGATGCGGCCTAGGCGATTCTCAATGAAACTTCGATTCTTCCTTGTTTGTTTCATCTCCCCCTGGGGGGGCTTTTCAGACGTAATCGCATCGCCAGCGGATGCGACGAACGATCAGGCTACGGCGTTCGTGCTCGACGAGGAAGTCCGTGAAGCACTGTTGCCACTCTTCAAGTCGATTGTCAACGCCAACGTATCGCGGACGACGGTGGAGTTGTCGGCTGAGTCGCTCATCGGTGCCGAAGTGATCGAGAGTCAAGTCTCAACCTACCAAATCGGCTCCAAGGCGCCGGACAAATTCACGATTTACCTGAAGGAGCCTGAACGACGGCTGCGCGTCTATTGCGATGGGCAGGAAATGGTGGTGGCGATGTCGCCGGAAGCTTACTTTCGCGCCGAGCAACCGATTCAAACCCAGAACGCGGCGACGAACGTCCCGGTAGCCATGGGTCCTTATCCCGAAGCCGTGTTGTCCCTTTCGCTCGCTGGCGTCGATCCCGCCATCTCGCTGCTCGGTGGTATGAAATCGGTCGAGCTAGTCGATCGTGGCAAGTTTCGCGGTAAGACGCCTGCGGTTCACTTCAAGGGTCTTCAGGACGATGGTGTGAGTTGGCATTTTTGGATCACGCAGGGCGATGAACCCAAGCCGCTACGATTGCTTGTCGATCTCACTCCGATGCTGCGAGCGACCGGACAGGCTCAGTTCCCGCCGAGCTACGCTTACAACCTACGCTTTGATTTTTTGGCGTGGCGAATGAGTGGCGATGTCGACGATAGTTTGTTTAAATTCACACCCGCGAAGGACGCCGTCGAGTACGAGTCGCTCGAGGACTACTACGAAAGTGCCGCCGAGGCCGCCAGGGTTCATCCCTTGTTGGGAGCCATCGCGCCGTCGATCGCGGCAAGTACGATTTCTGGTCAACCCTTTGACTCAGCCCAACTCCAAGGAAAAATCGTCGTCCTGGATTTTTGGGCGACTTGGTGTGCGCCCTGCGTCGAGTCAATGCCCGTGCTCAGTAGAGTATGCGAGAAGTACGCGAGTAAGGGAGTCGTGCACTTGGCCGTCAATACGGGCGAGCCGGCTGAGACAGCGAGTCAGTTCGCGAAAGAACAGAACTGGAATGCATCCTTGCTGTCGGATCCGGACGGTAAGCTCGCGAATGAGTTCAAGGTCGACTCGCTGCCGCACCGCGTCGTCATCGATTCACGCGGAACGATCCAATCGGTTCACGTCGGCTTCGATGGCGAAGATGAGCTGCGGGAAAAGTTGGCCATCGAACTGGAGACGCTCATCGGCGGCGGCCAGCTGGCATCCCAGCCCGCAAAGTAGGCTTCATCAAGGGATTCGCACATCAGTCGTTTAAACACGTGCCCATGGTGCCATGTGCTTCGTCAAATGAGCCATCATGGTGCGAACCGAGAGTTTTGATATTCAAAAAATATGGCAAACGAGAATGAAGTTCAGACTGAGGTGAAGAAATCCGGGACGGCCTAGAGGGTAGTTGTTTTGTCGGTCCTTGCGACAATCGTGGTGATGGTCGGCGGTATGGGTCGAGGAAAGATCGCCGCCGCGATCCAACCCTATCCCACTCAAGCCGATGCATTTCGCAAGCTCGGCGATCGATTCAACCGCACCCGGTTGACCGCATTGAGTAAGATGTTGCGCGGAGCTCTGCGGCGACAGAATGTCGGTCCCTCGATCGGGGACGGTGCGAAGCAACTTTCGGTTGGTCACCTTTCCCCACGCTCTCAGTGAACGGCACTTTTACTTTCACCAACTTTTCAGTGCGAACCCGTCATGCAATTCAAATTAAACGCAATCCTACTGGCCTTCGGCTACGGTCTCTTCGGGCCAACCCTTCAAGGTGCGGATGCGCTGAAGCCTCACATCGTGTTCATCCTCTCAGACGATCAAGGTTCGTATGACGTCGGCTACAAGGGAGGCGAAATCAAGACTCCGGAGATTGACAAGCTCGCGCTCGACGGCACACAACTGGACCAGTTCTATGTTCAACCGGTTTGCTCGCCGACTCGCGCCTCGCTGATGACCGGGCGTTATCCCATTCGCTATGGTATGCAAGTCGGTGTCATCCGTCCGTGGGCCAAATATGGACTGCCGCTCGAGGAGCGGATGTTGCCGGAAGTCCTCAAGGAAAACGGGTACCGCACCGTCATTTGCGGAAAATGGCACCTGGGAAGTTTCGAGGAAGCCTATTGGCCGATGCAGCGTGGGTTCGATTCGCACACGGGGCATCTGTTTGGTGCGATCGACTATTTCACGCATCTCCGTGAGCAGCAACGCGATTGGTATGTGAACGGTATCAATCAAGACCAGCCGGGTTATTCGACGCATTTGATCACTGAGGCGGCGGTGCAAGCGATCGAAGAGAATCCAAGTGAACAACCATTGTTCTTGTACGTCCCTTACAACGCGGTTCACGGACCGTATCAAGTTCCCGATGAATACAAGGCGGGCTACGAGCATCTTAAAGGTAACCGCTTGCAGATGGCTGGAATGCTCGCCGCGATGGATGAAGGGATTGGCAAAATCGTGTCCGCGCTGGACCAGAAGGGCATGCGTGAGAATACGATCATCGTTTACTCCAGCGACAATGGAGGCGTTGGCCCCAACAAAATCACCAGTAATGGCCCGCTGCGTGATGGCAAAGGTTCGGTCTATGAAGGTGGCGTTCGCGGTGTCGCGTTTGCGACTTGGAAAAATCACATTCCCGCGGGCGCTGTTTGCAAGGAACCCCTGCACATGGTTGACTGGTACCCGACACTGATTAGCTTGGCTGGCGGTTCACTTGAGCAACCGCTTCCGCTCGACGGCATGGACATTTGGCCGGTGATCACTCAGCAAAGGAAATCACCTCACCAAGAAATACTGAATAATGCAACCCCCAGCGGCGGTGCCATCCGAGTCGGCGATTGGAAGCTCGTCATCAAGATGGGGCCAGGCAATAAGAAAAAAGTGCGAGCCGAGTCCGTTGAAGTGTTTAACCTTGTCGACGATCCTTCGGAAAAGACGAATTTGGCTGCGCAGCATCCCGAGAAGCTGAAGGAACTCAAAGCCCGCTACCTGCACTATGCGAATGCGGCTGTCACGCCAAAGAACCTCGACGAGACATCCGAGTGAGATTGAGGAGCGACGCTTCTCCAGCATCGCTCGAAGCGAGCTAATCTCGGTTCGTGCTCACCGCTTCGGCGTATTGCAATTCTCCCGTGCGGCCATCGTAGTACTGGAACACGAGTTGCGGATGCGGGAAGGCGACGAGCCGTTGGCCGCCCAGTTGTTGGGGCATATTGAACACGTTGTTGACTTGGACGATGCAAAAGTACGGATACATTCGCTCCAATCGCGGCAGGTCCGGCAGGATGTAGCTGCTCCAGCGGATATCACACTCGCGGGGACCGAACTTGAACTTCCCCGTCGCTGGTCGATCGCTCTCGTCTTCAACGGGAACATGGTTGACGCTATTGTGCGGCCCACAGCAGAACTCCCAAATGTCATCGGTGATCCGGATCGCGAAGCTGTTGTGCAAATCCCCGGTCATCACCAACACTTTCTTGCCGAGTTTTTCCCACTCGCGAATCAGCGTTTCGCGCTCGTCAATGAAACCGGTCCACGCTTCTTCCTTGTTCTCGGTGTCCGCCTCGAAGCCACCCGCGCCGCTGTGCGGGATCATGAACGGGACCGACGACACGACGAAGAAGAAATCGGCATCACTATCCCGCATCGATCGCAGCAACCAATCCCGCTGTGCCGCTCCGAGCATCGAGACCCCCGGCTTGGCGCGATTGGCGACGTCGTGCATGTCACGATCGCCACGCGTATCGAGCAAATAAAATTCGCAATTCGAAACGCGAAAGCTGCCATAGCTGCGTCGACCGATCGAGTAACTTGTTCGATCGTCAATCTTGGCGGGCATGTGCAACCGCAGCGTGTGGGCGTCGACGACTGCGACGATGTCGTAGACGTATGAATTTTGGTTGCCTTCGTCGTTGTCGTAACGCATGTCATTGCTGCCTGATTGGGGAGTGCCCCAGTGGACATGCAGATTCAGCATTTCGTCGATTGGCAGCTGGGTGAAATCGGCCGTGGTGTCGACGAGCAAATCGCTACCAGCACTCATGGTGGCCTGGCCAAAGTGGATCGGATGCTGGTGCTGCAGCGGATTGGCCCAACCGAGATAGTCGTACCAAGCTTGGGTGCCGATATCGCGAAACACGGTGCGACGATGACGTTTCCCGGCTTCGGAGGAGCCCCAAATGTCGTTGACGAGTTCATGGTCGTCGAAGGTGAAGTAACTCGGCATGTTGCGATGCCACTTGGCGAGATCAACGCCGCGCGACAGGTAGAGTTTGTAGTTTTCCCAAACACCGACGATCGTCGGCATCACATTCACGACGAGCGGATATTGGACGAGTCCCATCGCCAATCGCCACGCTTCGGGCGGATGCTCGCGAAGTTCTTCGTACAACCAATCTCCGTTCATGATGTGAAAGTGAACGCGATCAGCCCAGTCGCGATTGAGCGTTTCATAGGTCGGGGTTTGGTGGCCGATCCCGTGCAATGGGTTTTGATTGGCACAGGATCCAATTTCGAAACGAAAATTGAACAAACCGCGAGGGTTGTGTTCATCATTGCGTGACTCCGCGGCGCTGGGCAACGTGCGAAACGTTCCCGGCAATCCGTGCGGACGGCCGTTGACCCACAATTGGTAGTGGTAAAGCGTGTCGGCCTTCAGCCCCTTGAGCGTGACGGTGCTGGTGTTGTCGTGATCAACGCTGGTGATGGCTGGATCGGAGATCTCGTTCAGCGAATCCGCCACCATGCCGTAATGGACGTGGAACTCGCCGGCATCGGAAGTTCTGCCCCAGACGCGAACGCTGTCACTCGTGACGTGGCCGAGCATGGGTCCATGAGTTAACCAAACCGGGTCGCGTTCGGCTCGCGCCGGAGAGCTGACGAGAGTGAGGAGCAACAGGAACAACGAGTGAGTGAGTCGAATCATTTTTGTGCGGTCATCGGAGTTGATAAGCGAGTGAACGATCAAAATCGAGCCCACAAAAGAAACGCTCGAGCTTTGTTCAACAGGCCGAATTGATCAAAACGCATTATGGAGTACTCCAGGACCCCATGCGCGTTTCGAAAGCAGGAAATTCGCTACCGAGCGGCTCGAATCTGGAACGTCATTTGCGAATCTTCGATCGAAGCGAGATGAGCCGCTCGCGCCGTTTTGAAGCGGGACTTGCATTGCAGTGCTCGGCGCATCTTGGTTAGCATTCGACGGACGTGTGAAACGTGACGAATTAACGGCTGAATAAGTACGGCAGGAGGCCAAACTTGAATTATTGGATGCAGACGAAGTGGTTCGCTAAGGCGATGTCAGTCCTCCCCTTGGCCTTTTTCTGTGGCATCGGGCTAGCGGATGACGCCGTCGTTCCACCATCCCCCAAGACGTCGACCAGTTCGATTGGCACGATCACGGCCGAAGAACTGGAGCGAGCGATGTCCGAGCTCGAGCAAAGCGTGGACGTTGCCGTCGACGTGAAACTTCAAGCAGCCGAGAATTATCGAGCCGCAACGAAGAATTTGCAATCGGCTGCTGATAGCGACGCTCGTCTGAAAACGCTAGTGACCGAAGCCGAGACCGTTTCGGTCCGAATGGAGCAGCTCAAGAAACAACGAGACGAGTTGAAGGACAAGAAGCCCGTTTTGAACGAGCAGCTTCCCCTGATGGAACTCGAGCAATTATTGCCCGCGACCGAATTGCAGCTCTTGGGATTCAAAAAAGCGAGACAGGACGCTGAAGCGGACCTGCAGTCGCGTGCTACTCGCCGCAAGGACATTCGTGCCCGAATGGCGGTCATCCAAGAGAAGATCGCCGATACCAAGACACAGATCAACGCGTTGCAGACGGCCGAGTTGACGCCGCAAAGCCAGTCATTGATGGCACGTCTGTTGACCCGCCGATTGACGCTCGAAAGAGAAAAGCCAGCATTAGAAGGCGAATTGGCAAAGTACGATGCCGAAGAGGCTGCCGACCTTGTGCGACTCCAAATTGACGTCGCCACCTGCAATGCGGCGTACACCGAGAAGTTGATCGCGTTGCAGCAACTCAAAATCAATGCCGCACGTGAATCTGCCGCCCAAGAATCGGTCCGCATGGCGCGGCGCGAGGCCGTTTCGGCCGATCCCGCATTGCGGAGCTACGCCCAGCAAAACCAAGAACTTGCTGAAACTGCGAAATCGGTCGCCGAGAAACTAGCCCTGACGGATGCGGGTTTGACGGAAGCGACGGCCGTCCATGAAGA
>JBBSJZ010000346.1:0-6762 GCA_038256795.1 Pirellulales bacterium
ATCCGCGACGGCTTTTGCCAACTTCGCCGCGATCGCCTGATGTCGCTCGTGGAACTTCAAGTACGCAAGCACACAGCCGAAGAAGTCTTCGACGTAAGCCTCTTGTTGCTTGTCGCGGCGTTTCGCATCGGACTGGCGCTTTTTGGCATAGGCGTCGGTCGACCGTTCGGCTTGGAGATCCACGACGATCCGCTCGACGGTTTTCAGCGGCGCCCAAACGCCCCGCGAGAACATTCGCCGACCGACTTTCTCTTGCACGACCCAGTGATCGCCCGCCGCCTTCACGCGCCGGGTGAGGCCGGGGTCGCCGGGCGCGACCAGGGTCCAGTCATCGGGAGCTTTGAGCAGTCGACCATCGGCAGCTTTAACGACATCGACCTCGGGCCCGGGCGAGTAAACTTCACCACTCACTTCATCTTCATCCTGAAAAAATTTCGAGATCGACCGTTTCGGCGAGTGCCGGCAATCGTCTCGCTCGACGCGATAGGGTATCGAGTGCGGCGCGACCGATCGAGCCGAGGTCGCGAGTCCACTCGTTGACGTAGAGCTCGACGTGCTGCATCAGCACCCGATCGTCGAACTCTTGCGCATAGCGTCGCATGGTCGGCAGCGCGATATCGGGATGCTGGACGGCGAGTTCGAGCGAGTCTGAGATGACCGCTTCGACCAGCCGCGTCGTTGCTGAATCGAGGCCACGGCGAGCCACGAGACCACCGAGCGGCAGGGGCGAGTCCGTTTCCAATTCCCAGCGGGAGCCGAGGTCCTCGACGAGATACAGCCCCTCGTCTTGCCAAGTGAAGCGGCCTTCGTGAATGCAGACACCAAAGTCGGCTTGCCGCTGAACCAAGCGGGGCATGATCTCCGAGAAGACGACATGATTGACGCGGGCGGTCTGGGGATAGAAGATCTCGAACAACAAGGTCGCGGTCGTGTGCTCACCGGGACAAAGCGTGAGTTGGTTCACTGATTGAGGTCGATTCTTCGGGGCGGCCGCGAGCAATAGCGGGCCGACGCCGAAGCCGAGGGCCGAACCGACTCGCAGCACAACGGTCTCCGCTGCCAATCGCATTGCCGCATGAAAACTCGTCTTGGCGACATCGAACTGGCCCGCGAATAAACCACGATTGAGTTCTTCGATATCCAGGAGCTGAATCTCGAAATCCAATCCGCGCGTCTCAACACTGCCTGAAAGAATCCCGTGGAACGCGAACGTGTCATTGGGGCAAGTGGAGATGCCGAGGCGGATTTTTTGATTCATACCGTTGCTTTGGATCTCGCTAGCGAGATTTACTCCTTCGATCGTAGGAGCAGTCCCACAATGCGGATTCAAAAAACACCTGAAATCTCAATGTCATATCGCTGCATGGCCAGTGTGTTTCCACACTCCCGTGATACGGCGAAGCTTGCTCGCGACGCTTCTCTTTTCCGTACTACAACGACCGGTAAGTCCTATCAGCACTGGCGACGTTTCACAAGTGCGTAGAAAAGCAACTGCCGCTCGCCTTGTAGCTGGCTCGCTGGAACTAAACGCTTACAAGCGTTAGCGAACTTCGTACTTGATCGCGTCGACTTCTTGGGTCACGAAGGTTTTTTGCAGGACTCGTCTTTCGCGGATGACGCCGCCCGTCAACGATTCCCACCAATTGCCGATCATGGGACAGCAATTGGCAACGCATTCTTCCAGACGGGTCCGGCATTTCGGACCAGGAAGACACATGGGTTCTGATTTGCAGGAGTAGCATGTCGTTGACTTCTTTTCTTTGGCGAGAACCGGACAACAGACTTGACACGGTTTAACACACGGGCAACACGTCGGTGGTTGCGATGCGCATTGTGATTCGCCAAATCCGTACAGGTTTTGGCTCGCCAAAGACAAGGATAGAACGGCGAGAACGAAAAATGGTTTTAGAGAGAACATGTTCATAATTCCTTAAATGTCGAATGAGTAACGTAGAACCAAAGCATCCGTTTCTCCGGAGATGGACGCCGGTGCCGACGCATCTCGCATCGTGTGTACATAGTTCATCTGCATCCGGAAGTTGTAGTTCCAGTACCAATTGACGCCGAAAGTTGCGTTTTCGAGTACGCCTCCGCGAATGTTGGCCGAATCCAGGTCAACCCAGGAGTAGCGTCCTGCGAGTTCCCACGCCCCTCGGCCCAGAGCACCGATTTGGCGAGACTGACTCGGTCCTCTGCGAGTGATGAAAAAGTTTTCGATTGGTGTCACGCGTCCCATGCGTCCCGTTCGCTTGTCATAGGTACGCGACTCACCGGTCAAGAAGTAACTGACCATGGCGTATCCGCCTGAAAACGATTCCGTGCCATTATCTGCATTCACGTCCGCGTGGACGTATTCGGTTTGCGCCGACAGTGCTCCGGCGACCCAAGCCAGCTCGCCTTGGTAAAGGCTGAATCCGTCAGCGCGGATGTCGCCGGTATCGACAAACCGACTGTTCAGCGATGCCACGTTGGTCGTATCACGCCATTCGGGGCGAGAACGAAAACGCACAGCACCGTCACGATCATCGCGGATGCTGTAAGCGGCTCCCGCGTGAAGGTAGTGCCGATCTTCGGAGCCGCCGTAAAGCAATGACGAGACCCGAAACGTTCCGTTCAATTGTCCGTCACCGCTGTCGGTGCCGTTCCCCGTTGGGTCGAGTCGGTGCAGGCATGCCGCCCAAGTCAACTTTGCGTCTTGGTACGAGTCGAATAGCAATATTCCCGGTCCGTACTCTGGCATGAACGCATCGAAGATCGCGGCCCGTTCCACAAAAGTGAACGCGCGGTTGCTGGTCATCGACTCAATCCCCATCGGGATTTTGACATGTCCAGCCCTCGCATTGCCCACGACCGGAAGATTCATCAAACCGACCCACAGATCGTCGAACGCGACGTTGTTGCCGGCGATCAACTCGCAATCGAAGTCCCACTCGATCAATTCGTGCGCAGTACCGTCGAATTTGATGCGACCACGGCGAAAGAAAACGCTGTCCTGCAGTTCTCCCACGCCACCGGTCGGTCCGGCACCTGAACCGGGAGGCGCCTTCAGCGTTTCGTCTTGACTGAGGAAAATGTAGTCCTGCTGGATCAACCCGCCGATGTGGTAGCGATAGTCTTTGTTAGCAGTCTCGAACAGCAATCCGCCGTTGTTAACTCGGGCGGTTAAGCTGAGATCCGATCCGATCACATACGGTTGGGGGGCATCAGCTTTTTTAGCTTCGTCGTCCTTTGCTTCAGCAGGTTCGGCAAGTGGCTCGGTCACTGTGGCGGGTGGTTCCGGACTCCGCAGCGAGACGCGGCCATTGTCGATCACGGACGTTTCGAGCTGTTGTTCCGCTGCTAAAAACGACGAAGAGTACTCCGCCAATTCGTCGACTCGGACCGCCAAGGGCGATTGTCCCGACGCTTGATCCGCCAAGCACAAACTTGCGAAAAAAAAATGAATCAAAAACTTGAGTTTCATGGAATTAATGCCTAGTTGGAGAAGTGTCGTGATCGTCGATCTTGGCTGATCGAGTCAATTCCCAAGCTAGGGGAACAGGCGGCAGAACTGCTTCAGTGAGATCGGCCCGCGTTCTAGCTATAATCCGGACAATCCTTTCGTCGCGTCAGGATCGGCACGACCGTCAAAGTCTGTTCGCCGGTTGGTGCAGTCCGTGATAGATCTTTGCGAGACCTTCTTGGCGTTTTCAGACTGGTTTGCTGTAACGATTGCCGAGGCTGGGTCGCGAGGCTAAACTTTGGTGTGAGCTCTATCCTTCGTAGAAATGATCGGTCATATGTCGAATTTGTTGCTTCTGAGACGTCGTTACTGTTTCGTGGGTCCGCTGTTGACCCTGGTAGTGGCCCTTTCGCCCGTGGCAAGCCAAGAGACCGTTCTTCCTTCTGCGTTCAATTTTGATCTCGAGGAACCAGTTGTTTATCGTGTGAAACAATTGGTCGAACTCGACCAGATCCCGGCAGGATCGAAGCAGGTTCGGATGTGGGTCAGCATCCCGGGCGACGAAACCCATCAAAGGTTGCGTAGTCTCAAAGTTACGTCCGCGCCGACGGAGTGGAAGTTTGTCCAAGACGCGGAACGCCGAGGAAATTTCGTCTACTGTCAGGTCGATAATCCCACTTCTGACAAGGTGAGAGTTGAAGTCGAATTCACCGTCGAGCGAGACCCCGTACTGACCGAGGTTCTACCACAGCGGGTCGGCGATTTGGATGAGTCGATGACTTCACTGATGGCGGAGCATCTTGTCAAAGATGCGCCGCATATGCAAGTTAACGATAAGGTGCAAGCGATCGCGGATTCCGTATGCGGCGATGTGACCAACTTGGGCGTACAGGTCACGCTACTGATGCAACACTTGCTAAAGTCCGTTGATCATTACTCGAATTCAAAAGACCCGGATATGCCTCGCTGCGGAATAGGCGACTCCGAAACTTGTTTGACACAGGGTGGCGGATGTTGCACCGATGTCAACTCGCTGTTTATTGCGCTGGCTCGAGCCCGAGGAATCCCCTGCCGTTTGAAGATGGGCTATCGGCTGCAGGAGGCGAATATCGAGAAGACCGTCGATCCCGGCTACCGATGCTGGGTCGAGTATTTTCTGCCCAGTTATGGCTGGTTGTCGACGGACCTGGTCGAAGCTGATGCGCCCGCGGGCTTTGGCATTTTGCGATGGTCATCGGGACTGACCGCACGACGGGTTTGGTTAAATTCGGGCCGCGAATTTTATTTTGATGGAACGAAAGACGGCAAACCGGTCAATCACATGAGCATTGCGCACGCGGAAATCGACGGCGTGCCTGCACGCGTTATTCCGGAGGGTGACTTGAAGGCACAGATCACTCGCCAAGTCTTTTTCTCAGAAATCGACCAAGATTGAAAATCGAGAGGTAAGAAGGGGTTGACGTTTACTACCCTTTTCCTGCTCACTCGTTTCGATGCTGATGGGCGTGATAATGGTCACCAGCGAGTTCACGCAATGCCTGCGTGTTGCCTCCGGGACAAGAATCGTGACGCTGTTGATCAATCGTGAGGCGATATACCGTCCCTCTCACGACATTCAAAGCGATCCCAGCCTCCGCGACAACCGACGTGCACTGCGGACTGAGCAAGCGGCAACATGCTTGCGGTAAACAAGGTGCCAGTGGACGTTCCGCACTTTACTGGCCCTTTATCCCGATTTTGGCAGTACCTTCGTCGGTCCCTGCGGTCACCGCGCAGATCGTCATGACATGATGAAGCGGATCACTTACTGGACTCCTATTTCGAGGGCTCGCTAGTGGTGGGGCGATGTTTCCCTCAGGTCCGGGCTGCGACTTTGCCTCCAATGACGCAAACGGGTCAAAGGGTGCTATTATACGGCCCGCGCTGGCCTCGATGCAGGTGGGCTGGGCGTTTCGCAATCCGACATTCATCTTTGGAAAAACGACGATGCCGAAAGGCTTTTTCACGCAAACCGCGATCATTCTGCTTCGCGAGCCCGTCAGCATCGACAAGCTCAAAACGGCACTCGGCGAGTATTCGCCCGCTGGACCGACTCCGGCAATGGAGGACTGGGCGTTCTCCGGCCCCGCGGTCGTGGTGACGTTCAACGAAGACCACAATGGCAAGATCGCCATCGATACGGTGGACCACCCTTGGCCCGACGAAATGGGTGACCCGGAAACCGACCCCGTCATCTTTGGCGCCTGGGGTACCGGCCAATTCGGACCGTTCACCTTCCCGGGGTCACTAAGCCGTGCGATGCAGCAATCCTGGGCCTGGGAAGACGGCCAAACGCTTCCCGCCGAGCACGTCGCGTTCATCCGCGTCCGCAGCAGCTACGTCTTCGGAGCGGCCGACGACGCCCCGGTCTTGCCGGAGGAGTACGACGCCTACGAAGACCTCGCCTTCGTCACCGAAATCGCCTCCACGCTCACTGAATTGGAGCAAGCGATTTGTTACTTCAACCCCAACGGCGAAGTGCTCCGAGACATCGAAGGAGTGGATGAGAACATCGATTTCGCCAATGACAACGAATTGCCACCCCATGAACTCTGGAGCAACGTGCGACTCTTCAAAGTCGACGAGCATTGGTCGATCATGGATACGGTCGGCAATAGCCAGCTCGAACTGCCGGATTGCGAAGCGTGTTTCTTCGCCGAAAGTTACGACCTCGAGCAAGTCGACCAATTCTTGCGGAACTGTTTTCTTTACATGATCGATGAAGGCGATGTGATCCAGGACGGTGACACGTCCGAAGGCCCCGGCGAGATCCAGTGGCAAGCGCGTCGCTATGAGTCATCGCTCATCGATCCGCCCCGGCAAGTCGTTCGCTGGTTCCCGCAAGATGAGCGTGAGATCCCCGAAGACCTGTTGGCGGACGAGGGCGAATAACGTCCGCCGCGAATCCGAACATCCCTGCAATCTCCCAGATCTCGAAAGATAATCATGAAAGCGTTGTTGCTCACCGAGTACAAACACATGCTTTTGACCGAAGTCGATGAGCCGGAAGTCGGACCCGACGACGTGTTGGTGCAAGTCGAAGCGTGTGGAATTTGCGGCAGTGATATCCACGGCTATGACGGCAGCACCGGTCGCCGCATTCCGCCACTCGTGATGGGCCACGAAGCCGCTGGGATCGTGGTCAGCACCGGTCCGAACGTCACCGACTTACCGCCTGGAACGCGGGTCACATTCGACTCGATGGTGTCGTGTGGTTCATGCCAGTTCTGTCGCGAGGGTCGCGGCAATTTGTGCGATAACCGACGCGTGCTCGGCGTCTC
>JBBSJZ010000347.1:0-6759 GCA_038256795.1 Pirellulales bacterium
GGAGTGTCCACCCGGCCATTCCTTTCATCGCATCGACACCATACAGCTCGATCGAATCAACACCCGTCTTGGAAAGCAAGACGCGCGCAAAACTCGCTTTGCGAACCGACTTGATATCGGGATGCACGGACGGCACGCCGATACCATGCATTGCAAGACTTTGCGACAAATCGATCAATTCGTTGAGCATTCGGAGTGCCTGAATTTAGACGTTGACAACTGCGGGCTGCGTGATGCTTGGAAACTTGAGCACGCCATGATCGATGCGTGCGTCTTGAATGAATCTCGGTGACGGCCGTCCAGCGACATCGCAATCCCACATGCTATGTAGCATTGTGGGAACGCTAAGAGAAACGGATTCGTCGACCTCGGTTTGAACGGCTCTCGCATTGCCTTTGCCGTCGCTTTCTCCCTCACGGAATTCTCCCCAGTAGTCGGCTGTGAACTCAGACCAGCCAAGGTTGGGAGTTCGCCAAGTACGGCCCTGCCTCAACCGACGCTCAAATAGGTCTTTCAAAAAATGTCGTTGATTTCGACCGTTGTTAGCTGCCTTGCCTTCAACGGTCGCCGTAATTCGAAAGCAGGGATCAGCTAGCGCCATCGCAATGAGTTGAAAATTATTGTCGCCGGCAATTTGATCCGACTTTCGAAGTGGACCGCCGTAATTGGTCGTGTAGGGCAAGTGCCGAAGTGACGGGCGAACCACTGAGTCATCGGTCGCAACTCGTCGGCAAACGGCAACCTCAATTGGCCGAAACCAAGCTTCGCCATCACTCAGGAAAGCGATGCACTCCAACGTTGCCTTGCAGGCCGAATATGTGGGCACTGGGTAGCTGACTGGCGTTCCACCGGTGTCTGGACGGGCATAGAGACCCGCACGACCGGAGATTTCGAGCTTTACGCAATAGGCTTTGTCCACAGTCACCTCGCCGAGACATTCTTGAAATAACACGAAGGGATACTATCGTTGGTTGACGTGTTTTGCAATGGTCTTCGTCTGGATTTGCGTGAAAAGCTGATCGGGAATTCGTATCCCAAATGGTGGTACGTGGATTGAAACGTGTTTTTTCTTAGAATCACGGCACCTGCGGCTCCAAGCGACTTGCTTGGGGCCGCTTACTCAGACTGCAAAGGCTGGCCGCCTACACACTGTCGAGATCGGAACCTCTCGACTTTCTCTTCGGTGCTGGCTTGGCGAGCCGCTTCTGTGTGGCTTTCTTGGCTTTTGATTCGATTGCCTTCAACTCATCTAGCGTCTGTTCGAAATGCTCGTCCACGGGTTGAGGCAGGTTGGCCTGCTGCTGGCGGAAGCGTGCATATTCGCTTTCAGCCCTCTCCTTGGCGTCGTCGTGCGAAACTTTCCCAGCGTGATTGAGAATCTCGCGATCGGACAATCGCAAGAAATCGTCGAGCTTGTTGATCCACTCGACCATCGCCATCGGCTTGCGGCCCAGTGCTTGTAGTTCTGCAAATTCGAGGTAGGCCGTGACGATCCGATTCAGGGCTTCGATTTCGTCGGATTGCAAATAGTTTTTGGCAATCGACGCGTCGGCTTTGCGCGGCTTGACTCCGGGCCAGTTAGTCATGCCCACGTTTGGCTGCGAGGCATCGGCTCGGGCGTGAACGACTTCGGCAGCGGTTTGCCCGTGGGCGGCCCAGTGCATTTTATTTTGCACGGTTTTGAAGAAGAGCTGCGAGGATTCCACCGCTGGATCGTAGTCGATGCTGGTTGCGTAGATATCGAGGACTTTTCGCCAAAAGACTCGTTCACTGCTGCGGATGTCGCGGATGCGATCGAGCAGTTCTTCGAAGTAGTTGCCGCCACCAGCTTGTTTCAATCGCTGGTCGTCCATCGCGAATCCCTTCACGAGGTATTCCCGCAGTCGCTGAGTCGCCCAGATGCGAAACTGGGTGCCGCGATGTGAGCGAACTCGATAGCCGACGGAGATGATGACGTCGAGACTGTAGTGGTCGACGGTACGAGAAACTTCGCGAATCCCTTCGGATTGAACTATTAAGTAACGCTTAACAGTTGCCGCTCGATCGAGTTCGCCTTCCTCGTATATCTTCGATAGATGCTGGTTGATGTTCGGTACCGTCGTCTGAAACAACTCGGCCATGTCTCGCTGTGTCAGCCAAACGGTTTCCTGCTGCATGCGGACATCGATCCGCGTTTCGCCATCTTCGGTCTGGTAGAGGATGAACTCACCAGAATCCATACGATCTTTATCAAGACTCATCGGTGATTGCGTGTTGAATTCATAAAGACAAGGGAACAGCTTGAAAATAACTTCCCGATTCTTACACGGGCCCCTCACCCTCACCCTCTCCCCACTGAAAGCGTGGGGAGAGGGGACAGAGCGTCGAATTTTGGCCAATCCCATCGTGGCCGTCGAGGGTGTGGGCATAGTGGGGCATGGCAGGGTGGTCGCGTTCTTGCGATGGGGGGAATGTCTGCGATGCATTTTAGGGGGAGGTTTGACACGTCTGGTCAATCGACGATAGCCTTTTCCGGTTCCTGAGAAATTGTTTTACCTGCTGCTGAAGTGACGTGAAATGCTACCGACGACTGAAGTGCGTGATGTGCCGCCGGCGTTTGGGATTTTGGTTTACGTCTCAACGGATGAGCCTGGCGTGGTGCGGGGGCGGGTGGGAAATATGGTCGATATCGCCGTGACGGGGACGACTGAGCGTGGAGTGATGCAGAAGTTGGTGCCGCTCTGCAAACGGCTGATCCAGGAAGCGGTGTCCCAGGGGCGCGAAGCGCCGCTGGTCGATCCGCCACTGGCAATGCTTGACGGCGAGCAGAAACGATTTCTACCGCTGCATCTGTAATCCTCGACGAGGAAATGTTGTCCGACACTGTTTCGGTTGCTTCTCGTACAATGGCGACCCGTCTGTCATCACTCTTACAATTGAGGTGCAACATGGTCGTCCGCAGCAAACCCAGCCGTCGCGATTTTCTTGGCACGAGCGCCGCACTCGCGATCGCCTGCGGCGTGAAGCCGATGCGGGCCCAGGCGGCTGCCAACGATCGGTTACGCGTCGCCTTCATTGGCGTCGGTGGTCGCGGCGGAGCGAATCTTGGTGCGATTTCCGCAACCGGTGCCGTCGACGTCGTTGCCGTGTGCGATGTGAATACCACGTTTGCGGATTTCGCGGTCCAGCAACATCCGGGCGCGAAGCCGTTTCAAGACTTTCGCAAAATGTATGACGCGATCGGTGAAAATGTCGATGCGGTCGTCGTCAGCACCACCGAGCACACCCACGCTTACGCGACGATGCCGGCGTTGCAACTCGGAAAACACGTGTATTGTGAGAAGCCGCTGGCCTACAACATCGATGAAACACGGCGAGTGACCGAGGCCGCCGCGCGGGCCGGTGTGGTCACTCAAATGGGAATACAGATTCACGCCACCGAGAACTATCACCGCGTCGTCGAGCTCGTTCAAAGCGGCGCGATCGGTCCGGTCCACGAAGCCCATGTGTGGGTCGATCGGGCCTGGGGTTTGCAATCACGGGCCGAAGCGGAAGAGCATCGGGACTTGTTATTTGTCGACGCGCGGCCGACGGAGAGCATGGTGCCGCCGTCCCATGTCGACTGGGATTTGTGGCTGGGCCCGGCGCCCGAGCGGCCTTTTCACAGCGTCTATTTCCCGGGGCCGAATTGGTATCGCTGGTGGGACTTTGCCAACGGAACGATGTCCGATCTAGGCAGTCATTGGAACGATTTGCCGTTCTGGGCCTTGGAGCTCGATGCGCCGACGACGGTTGAGGCGTTCGGTCCTCCGCCGCACCCCGAAATCGCGCCCGCTTCGATGTCCGCCAAGTACGAGTATGGTCCTCGCGGCAATCACCCTGCATTGACGCTGACGTGGCATCAAGGCACTGCCAAGCCCGAAATTTGGCAGCGAGGCGACATTCCCCAGTGGCCCAGCGGCGTGCTGTTCGTCGGAACGCGAGGGATGCTGCTGTCGGACTCTGGTCGGCACGTGTTGCTACCGGAGGATCGCTTCGTCGACTTCGAACGCCCGGCTCCGTTCATTCCCGACTCACCCGGTCAACACGAGGAATGGGTCCGAGCTTGCTTGGGCGATGGCCAAACGGCGAGCCCGTTCAGCTACGCGGGACCGTTGACCGAAGCCAATCATCTCGGCAACGTCGCTTATCGCGTCGGACAAAAGATCACTTGGGATGCCAAGAACATGAAGTGCATCGGTTGTCCCGAAGCCGATCCGTTCATTCGTCGCGAGCCGCGACCGGGTTGGTCGCTCGGCTGATGATCAGACCGAGGGTGGTACGAACGACTCGATCCGGTAACGGCCGTGAAGTTGCAAATCGGCGAGTGTCTTGACGATGATCTCGCGACTTTGCGGGCCATCGAACAAGATCAACTCGATGTAGCTAAGGTGGATTCCGAAGGCACCACCGAGTGTGCGCCCACTGGCATGTTGATCGAGCACGTCGGACAACGCATCGTCAATCTTGCCGCGAACGTCCGCTTGCTCGCCTGGCGGAAAGACATCGCCGTCGATCGCCAAGTAGATGAGCTCGGCGCCGGAGTCCGCGATCGGATCTTGCTCGAGCACTCCACCCCGATCGATGTAGTCAAGCACGATCGACGCGATACAGCTCGCACCGACGACCGAGTCACCGCGCGGAACATCGGTCAGATCCTTCATCTGGTAGAGCGTGTAGGATTCCAGCGGCGGCAGTTTTTTCCACTCGTGATAACGACGGACCTGCGAAATGAACTCTGGCAACTCGGCGATGCTCCGCGTTTTCGCATCGGCATCGAACTTCGCGACGCGGATCTCACCCAACCACATTTCGGTGCCGAACTCGCCGAGGGCTTCGTCGAGCAACACGAAGAGAATCATCACGTGGTGCTCTTCGGGAACACTCTCCAGTGCCGGATGCCAACCGACGAGATTGATTTCTTCATCTTCATCGTTGACTTCCGTGCGAACGAGGAATGTCCCCGCGTCAACTTTCTCGCCTTCGGCGACGGTGATCGCGGACTTCCGCAGTTGTTCGATGGGTATCGCTTGACGCGACGCATGGAAGGTCCAATGCGGAATCACCGGTGCGGCCGCGTGCCAATACTCGGCAAGCAATTGCTTCGCGATCTGGCCTTCGCCGGTCAACGTGAATGCGTGTCCGCCGTCTTCGCCAGGACCGAACGCCCAGCCGAGACTTGGGAACAACCGTTCGACCACCTCACTGACTTCGTCGGCGAGTTCGCTGCAGTGGCCCGAATCAATGGTTTGTTGAAATCGCTGGGCGACTCCCAGGTACCACTGCCAAAATTCGCTAACGCGTCGTTTGAACGTGATCATGGCTGGCTCGATCCAGTTTCATGTTGGCGACGCAGCCGCATCACTCGAATGGGATGCTGGGGATCGTCGCTGAGTTCAATGGAGTGCTCTTCGTAGTGCCAGTCTCGCATTCGGATCCAATCGCGAAACTCGGTCGCGATCAAGCGAAACGGATCACTGAGTAGGACTTCGCCGTAGGGCTCGAGGTGCTGGCGCCAGCATTCTTCGAGCTGTGGCCAAAGTTCACGCAGGTACGTCACATCGCTGCCAAGAATCCACGGGAACGGCGGTTCATCGAGCTGGTCCAGACCAAAACGTAATCGTCGCACTCGGGACCGTTCGCGAATCGGCCACGCACTCATCTCGACGAGCAATAGCGGGTCGCTCACACCGTCCGTGAGCGTCACATCGGCGCCGCGAAATCCGGCGGCGAGTCCGGCGAAACCCGTTCCGCAGCCAACTTCGAGCACGCGTTGACCGACCAAGTCGACGCGATCGAGGTAGTGATCGAGTCCCGAGGCCGCTCGCCAAGTCGCCGCCCAAAACGGATCGATCACACCGGTCTCGCCTGCGTCCTGGCGGCGGCACGCTTCGATGAGCATCGCTTCGGGATCGCTAGCGACCGCGAGGTTCGCTCGACGTCCAGCCATTTGGACGGGCCGCCACTGCCACGCGAATCGTCGCGACGCGCGAGCGGCGAGTTTGATCATCCGGGGTTCTGAGGCCGCACCCTCGAGACCGCGACCATCGTCCGCGGTGGTTTCATATTTGAGAAGTGTGGTCATTCGGGGAGTTCATTGCGGGACTTCGAGTTGGTCCACTTCGCCAAATCGGCCACCGAAGCGTTGCCACCACACATCAAGATCACGATTTGATCGTGGGGTTGAAACTCGGCAACATGGCGCCGCGCCGCAGCGAGGCAGCACGCCGCCGCCGGCTCCACCAACGTCTTGGTTCGCTCGAGGATATGGACCATCGCGGCGATCGTTTCGTCGTCGTCAACGACCACCAAATCGTCCACAAGACGTCGCACATGATCGAGCGTCATGGGGCTGGCCATCGGGGCTCCCAACGTTCGAGCGATCGACGTAATCTCGGCGAGCTTGATTAATCGACCTGCGGCGACACTTTGTGCCATCACATCGGCCCCGCGGGTTTCCACGCCCACGAGATGCACATGCGGGTGAGAGGCTTTCACGGCTGTCGCCATCCCGGCAATCAATCCGCCACCACCGATGCTGACGTAGAGTCGCGTCACGCCGGGCAAGTCTTGGAGTATCTCGAGTCCCACGGTTCCTTGCCCAGCCGCGACGGCCATATCATCGAACGGATGCACCAGCGCCAAACCCGCCCGTTGCAACTCGTCGGCTTTCTCAAACGCGGATTGAATATCGTCCGTCAACACAATCTCAGCTCCGTAGCCGCGTGTCGCGTCGAGGTA
>JBBSJZ010000348.1:0-6751 GCA_038256795.1 Pirellulales bacterium
CCCCGGTTGAACATCAAGCCGCGGCAATCGAGGCTGATGGTCGACGAGTACAAGCACCATCATCGCCAGCGGTATCGCACACACGGTTGCGGCGAGTTGCAGCAACGTGTGATTCGAATATCCGACACTTACCGCCAGAGTCGATGAAGCCCACCACGGCGCCGCGAGTGTTTGAATGAGCGGCGTCGAGGCTAAATCCCCGAGCGACTGTACCGCTCCGAGCAAGTACTTCCCCGTCGCAGATCCTGGGGCCGTCGTTTGCGAAACACTCAACACCACGCCGCCACTCACGATCAGCGTCGCTAACGTCAAACTCACACGACAAAACACCATCGTCGGATGCGATAGCCTCAAGACGGTGCGATCCACAATCCGGCGACACAATTCGAGCAGCACAATCGCGCCCAGCATGCCGACAATGAGTCGCTCCAAGTGAGCAACATCATGAACCAGAATGATCGCCAGCAATACGGTCTTAAACACCGCTTGAGTCAGCGACCCGATCAGTGCAAAGAAGAGCACCGATGATCGCCGCACCGGTGCCCCGACCAACCACAACTGGGCCGCGTCACTCAACTCCGAATCAACTTCATCCCAAGACGTCCGCGTCGTCCAAACTCGACGAACGAGGTGGTACATCGCATAGATCACCATTGATCCGCTCAGCCATTGTCGCAATTGCTCAGGCTCCACGGGAGTCCGCCGCGCCAGGATCGTCAAACCGGCCAGGTCGTAACCGAGCAAACAGAATACCGCGAGCGACGTGGCGACAAGCCGCTCCGGCGAGGCCACGCGTTTCAAACTCTGGCGAACTCGCGCACGAACCTGTCGGCCGTGCAAATCGATCAGCTGGCGATAGACGGACGGTGAATCCCAGGTCGACGCACTCGCCAGCGAGCTCACGAGCTCACCTCGGCAAGCTGAGATTCACCGATCTCGGAGTGGTCTTCGATCGCGGCAAAGAATGCCTGCTCAAGTGTCTGGGCGACCGAGTATCGCTCCCGCATTTGCGTCGTCGAGCCCGCGAATCGAAGTCGTCCACCGTGCATCACGATCACCGTCGAACATACGTCTTGGATCATCGCCAACAAATGGCTGCTGAGCACGATCGTTGTGCCCGATTTCGCGCGCTCGCGCAAACTATCCAAGAACAATCGAATCCCGGGCGGATCCAATCCCGTCATCGGCTCATCAAACAACATCACGCGGGCGTCGACGAGATATGCCAAACAAATTGCCAGCTTCTGGCGCATGCCGCGTGAAAGTTCGCGAGCCAAGTCCGCTTGCCGATGGTCCAAGCCGAATTGTTCCAGCAACCGCTGAGTCCGCCGGCGATAGTCCGTCACCTGGTAGATGCGACCGATGAACTCAAAATGATCGACGAGCGTCAAGTCGTCAAACAGCGGCGGATCATCGGGAACGTAGACGACGTGCCGTTTGAGCTCGATGGGCTGAGCCAGTGGACAGAAGCCCGCGACACGGATGCGACCTTGGTCGGGTCTGAGTAATCCTGATAAACAACGCATCGTCGTCGTCTTGCCGGCGCCATTGTGCCCCACCAAGCCACAGATCTCGCCGGCCGCAATCTCGAACGATACGTCGTTGACCGCGATGAAATCCTGGTAACGTTTCGTGAGTCCGTCGGTTTGGATCATCGGCACAACTTGCGGGTTGAGTGAGTTCATAAAGGTACATGACAAGCCATCAAAGCTCGTGCACAACCGAAAAGAACTCTAGCTCACAAACCGCCAGCACCCGTTCAAAAATGCTCACTACAATCGTTGCAGGCCACGCAACCGATCGACTCCCCGGCGGCTCGCGAATGAATCTTCCGGCGCACCGCGATCCCGCCGATCGACGCGAGGGATATCCAAGTACTCGGCTCGGGAACGGCCGTCACCGGGTGCGGACGGATGGACGTAAAAACCAATGTTGAGAACGGTCAGCCCATCAATCACTTCCGTCACTTCCGTCACTTCCGTCTGGCGGAGGCATTGGCAACGTCTCACGCCACTTGCTTTCGTTTTCCGTTCCAACGGCACGATACAGCTCCCAAGCCATTTTCTTCTGCCCTTGCGGGTGATCGCTCGTGAACTGGGTTCGTAACCCCAGGTTCAAACCGCCCTCAAGCGGATGATCGACCCAGCGGTGGTAGTGAAACGATTCCACGATCGACAACTTGCGAACTTGATCCATCGCAAACAATAACGATGCCGCATGTTTGCGTTGAGAAGCTTCCGATTCATCCTTGGTATGGAACCCTTGCTCGCTCAGAATCACCGGACGTATCCTGTCGCGAGAATCTCGCATCGACGGTTGCTCAAGAAACGATTGCAACACGGGCAGATTTTGAATCGTGATTAGTGGAGTCTCAAAATCGTTCGTTGGTGATGCGTCCCGCCAACTGACTTCGGCGAACAACGATTGCGGATACGGATGGTATGCCACGCCCCACGCAAAGTCGCCCTCGAGCCGGCTGTACTTGGTCATTGTTTCAAGCATCTCGCGGGGACTCAATTGGCGGCCCAGGCCGTCGTCGGGCACGACCCAGTGATGCGTCAGTGATACGAAAACGCGAGCCCGGGGTTGATGAGCGCGGGCGACGTTGTGAATGATCCGCATCGAGCGGTAGGTCGTCTCCATCGCGATGGCCCGCGGTTGTGAACCCATGTTGGTCCACACACTATGGAAATCGACTTCGTTGTGCGCGATCCAATTCGCGATGCAGCCCAAATCGCTCGCCGGATCACGATATCGCTGGGCTATTCTGTCGAGAACATAGCTGTAGATCGCAACACCTCGTTCGCTCGACAAGTCCGGCATCCCGTACACACCACCGTCGGCGTCGGGATGCACCAGCGGCGAACGTTCGCTGCCGCGACTCGGGTTCCCGATCAGCACGATCGCCGAGACGACCAGCTCGTGCTGGCGAGCCAACCGCATCAACGCGTCGTACTCAGCGAACGGATCAGCGCTGAAGTAAATATCGTCCCCTGCGACAGGAATTTTTTCCCGATTGCGGCCCGGACGATCGCTGATGAACGGATTGAGCATCAAGTTCATCGTCACGGCAGTAATCCCCAGTTCGCTGAGGTCGCTTTCAGGTCCGCGAAATAAACCGCCGAGTCCTTTCTGGTTGGTCGGCGGCGGGGGGGCTGCGACCGCGTCCGCCAAATCATTGAACTTCGTCGTATGCGTGCGCGGCGAGAGTAATTTCAGTGTCTCGACACCGGATGGACCATCGACACTGGCGATCGCGAAACCACTCGTCAACCGATCTCGCGATCCCACGAAGCGAGGTAAGGTGATGCGGGAATTGTCCGTGACCAAGTCGAGCATCAAGGGGGCATCCGCTGGCGATTGATGGGCGGCGAACTCGACAAGCCGCCGCGATCCGTGTGGCGAGTCTGATTTTGCCGCAATGTCCAAAACGATGCTCGACGCGCTGGCGGTAATTTCACTGAAGTGCTCTGCATACTCATCGCCCAAATAAGCGGTGATCTGCTTGGCAGCAAGCTGTTTTCGTTGTTCAATTTCGGCCGCATGCTGCTGTTCGTTCAGTTCTTCGGCGGTGAGGGCACGCAGCGTCAGCCCGCGAATTTGAAGTCGAGCGCCTGGGTCGTTGCCAAAGTCGAGTCGAATCTTTCGAGTGGCTTCTGGAAGCGGTCGTCCCATCGCAGTTTGCAAGTCGCACGTGTAACGATGCCACGTTTCCGCTTGCCGCAGGTTGGGTAACGCAACGAAAGACAATTCGGATAGTGGTGGCCCATGGTACAACCCGAAGTGGCGAATCGGCTGCGTCGCGAAGTAGTCGAATTCCAATACCCGCAAGTCCGACGTGATCGGTGAGTCGGATTCGTAGACTAAGAACGGGTCATGGCCAGTCGTTTCTAACTCCAGCGCGTCGCCGACCGGATTGACCTGCAAGTGATTCGCCGAATTCAGTTGCGGCCGAAATTCTGTGGCGGAAGCCAGCGATGAAAAGCAGAGGCAGACGACAAAGCAAGTGGCGGTAACACGCGGCACGCGGTTGCTATCGATCATGGCGGTGGGAGACTGTGGTGGGCTGGGTAGGCGGGCTTGATCGCTCAGGTAGACTCAAACGTCGTCCAGCTTCCTAACAGCGATCCTCCCCAGACTAACTCAACCGTGAAGAAACAAGAACGAGCCGACTTGGTTTTATTGCGGTTGGCGGAAAGGTACCCGGATCCACTTATCCCGCTGGACCATACCGATGACTTCACCCTGCTCGTGGCGGTGCTGCTCAGCGCTCAATGTACCGATAAAAAAGTCAACGAAGTCACGCCCGAATTGTTCCGCGTCGGGGGGACTCCCGAGCGGATGTGCCAGCTCGGTGACGCCGCGATCTTAGCGATCATCCGCCCGCTGGGGCTATCGACGAGCAAGTCTAAACACCTCGCAAAATTATCCGAGTTGCTGGTCACTGAGCATGATTCAAAAGTCCCAAGAACGTTCGAGGAACTGGAGGCATTGCCGGGCGTCGGTCACAAGACCGCCAGCGTGGTGATGGCACAAGCTTTCGGTGTGCCCGCGTTCCCGGTAGATACGCACATCCATCGCCTCGCACACCGCTGGGGCCTTTCCAGTGGCAAAAATGTCGCGCAGACCGAGCGGGACCTGAAACGATTGTTCCCCGAGCCTTCATGGAACTCGCTACATCTCCAAATCATCTACTACGGCCGCGAGCACTGCAGCGCCCGCGGCTGCAACGGCCTCGTCTGCGGGCTGTGCCGTGAGCTTTTTCCCAATCGAAAAAAACCGATCATTCGAACGAGCTAGAAACGACGAGCGATTGATCTAACCCACAAGCCATGTCGTAAATTTTTTTTGTAATTCGCTTCTTCTCCACTCGTGCTCGTGCTCAGCCGGAAAGGCGGTACTCGGACTCGTCAAAAGCGGGTCGGATCGAATGCGAGTACGAGTCGATCACGGACTCAACCAATCTTCTCCACTGACTTCCGGTAACGTTTGTTCTCGCGACTCCAGCGATCTCGTTTACCAACGCGCCGAGGCCCGTTGGTCGTACAAACGAAAACCGCGAGTCACTGGAGATCGCTAGGCCGACCGCTCGGCACATCTACGAAAAAAGCCCGCGAGTTGCGGGCTTCTGACGTATCGGGAAGTGCATTAACGTCCCCTCGGCAAATGACCCCTACGGGACTTGAACCCGTGTTACCGCCGTGAAAGGGCGGTGTCCTAACCGCTAGACGAAGGGGCCGGCGGACAATTCTGATCGCTCGCTGATTTGCTTGCGAGGGCGATATGTAACCAGGAGTGATGCGGTGCGTCAAGGGTCGACGTATGCGAACCCAGAAACTTTGTCATGAGACGCTTTAAAATACCGTGAAAAACAACTTTTTAGATCACGAAAATTGTTGGTGACGGTGTGAAAAAGAGCTCACTCAACACCCTTGGACGGGGGCGCCGAGCTGAGGTTCACTCTGAAGAATCGGTTCACTACGATTCGATGGGTGCGTCGATCGTCGCGTCACCGGACTCCAGACTACGCTGGATCGCGTCGTAAACTTCGCGGCGATGCACGGGCACCTCACGGGGAGCTTCGACGCCCAGACGCACCTTATCGCCACGTATCTCAACCACGACAATGCGGATGTCGTTGTTGATGACGATGCTTTCGTTCTTTTTTCGAGACAATACCAGCATAATTCAGTCCTTTTGTCACCGGCCCAATGTGTTCAATTACCGTTCGATGCCTACCGTGTTGATGCCTGGTCTTTTTAGTACCCGGTGAGAAAACGCTTCTCAAGGTTCACCGCGTCGTAGGCCGGCCCAGCGTCCGCGAAATATTTCCATACGGTCTCGCAATCCTGACGCCCTCAACTCTAGGTCAAAAAACGCAGCGGTCAAGGAAATCCGACTTGACAAATCATGGTTTTTGATCCACGTCAATCACCTTTAGGGGGTTCCGGCCCCAAAAACGTTTCGTTTAAGCTATCAATCGAGCATTTTGACTCGGGAATGTTTCGGTGATTACCGGGGCATCAATCACGCCACGGTGGTCGATGGCGGACACTTGGACTTTAGTTGGTGATGCCGGAAATTGTGGAACCAGCCGCTATTTTCGGCCGTCCAAACGTTTCTTGGATTTCTTGGCAGATCATCGTGAGCGATGACGCGTATTGACGGTGAAGACAGCATGCGTCATCCGTCATGGGTGCGTGTCTTGAATCGGGATCCGGAATCCGTCGGCAATCTCGCAACCCGTGGGCTAGACACCCGGGGTCGATTTCGGCCATTTTGTGATTCAGGCCGTCGGATTGCGGTCGGTAGCAGTTTTTGTAGGGGTAAAGAAAATCATGGTCCGAGCCATTGGGAATAACCACGGTTCAACGCCGAGTCGCGATCGCGTGTTCACGCTCGATCAGGCCACGTCGATGCTGCCGCTAGTCAGCAGAATCGTGGCGGATGTGGCGTCGATTGACCAATCGATCCGCACTCAAAGGGCTCAAATCCGCGAGATCGACCGCATGACGGGGACGATTCAAATCGCTGACTACCGAGATGAACTCGGCGATATTCGGTCTTCACTCGCCGTGGACGAAGCGAGCTTGCAGCGTTGCTTGGGAGAACTGGCGTCACTTGGTGTGCTGGCCCACGATCCCATCGATGGTGGTGTCGATTTCCCCGGCGTGCTGAATCGACGCTCGGTTCGGTTTTGCTGGTCACCTGGCGAAACCGAAGTGGAGTTCTGGCACGAGACCGATGATCC
>JBBSJZ010000349.1:0-6749 GCA_038256795.1 Pirellulales bacterium
GCAAATTGCTCGCGCCGATGAGTGCGAAAAAATCACTGGTGCTGTTGTGATTCGCAGCGCGTCTCGCATTGTCTCGTCGGAGACATGCGACAAGTCAACGAGCATGCCCAACTCGTTCATCGTTCGGACGACTTCTTCGCCAAACTCAGTTAAACCTCCATGCTTGTTTTCGTCGGTGGAGGCATCGGCCCAGTCCAACGTCGCGGAATGCGTGAGTGTCATGTAACGCGCACCGAGTTCATACAGCTTCCTTAGCACCGACAACGAGTTCTCGATTGAATGCCCGCCTTCGACCCCTATCAGAGACGCGATCTTGCCATCGTCGATTGCCTGCTCGATTTCGTCCATCGACCCACAAAACGCGAACGTCTCGGGATACCGCCTGACCATCGAGTGCACAAACTCGATCTGTTCGAGGGTCTGTTGCAGCGACTCGCCGCTGAGCCGAGTACTCACGGGAACATAAACCGACCAGAACTGTGCCTTCACGCCACCGGAACCGAGTCGAGCAATATCGGTATGAAGCTCGGGAAGTGACTTGGAGATATCGAGTTGAGCGAAGCTTGGCGTACCACGTTCACGAAACGCCCAAGGAAGATCATTGTGGCCATCAAAAAGCATCGCTGACTGATGCACTTGTTTGGCGGACTCAGTCAACGTCACGCTCGGCCGAGAGGTGGCCTGGGCGGACACTTCTCGGCTAGCCGCGAGAATAAACGTCACCAACAACGCAACAGAAAACAGGCTAACGGCGCGCAAAGCGTTCAAATTCATCACCCTTTCCCAGATTTTATAACCGAGTTGAGATACCATTTCATCCCGACTTGAAGGTCGAAACGCCGCCGCGTCGCATCAACCTATCAGGACTCGAACGCGTTTCTATCCCCTGTCGCCCCATTTCGCTGGATCGTGCACTTTTCGCGAGGAAACCGTCGGGATCGGTCGGCGTGATCAATCTCAATTTGCCGTCTAAAATGCGAAGCAGTTCTCGGCATCCTCGCGTTTCTTTGAGTCCGGCCGATTGGTCGCGAAAGCGACTTGCTCTCGTTTGGAACGCAGCGAGTCACTGAAGCAAGGGAGAAAAGTGATGCCTGCCCAGACTCTTGGTGACCAAGTTCTTGAGGTCGAGTATACGAACGAAAAGCAACACACCGCTTTCATGATTGGGCAAATCAGGTGCGAGGATGGCGGCGCCGGCGAGATCATGGCTGAGTTATTCGACATGAATGGCGCGAAGCGATTCGATTTGGCTGCCGGTGCCCACCACCATACCTGCTCACGCGTTGCCTGTAACACCCTGACCATGCCCGTTCCTACGCGTTGGAGTGTCGAGTGTTACCGCGTCGAAACACAACCCGGCATTAACACCAATTGGGCTGAAATCGACTAAGGTGCTCGTGACGTTTAAGAGTTGTCTGAAGTGGAGTCCGATCAGAGCTCACGGAACTTTGTCGCTACGAACCGTGCGAGGTTCGTCATCATTCTCCAGCGGCGATCGCATCGAGCCAGTAGGGTGCGATGACAAGGAACAAGTTCGCCATTCGTCCGATTGCCGCTGTTTCTTATTGTTGACCGCTTCAAGTTCGTCGATCGACGTGAGTCACCACAACGGTAACCGATTCGGCTTGGACCAATGAATTCTTGCGAGCAACACGTCACCTCGGTAACCATCCCGCGGCATCCATTCGCCGACCGTGACCCAAGACTCCTCTGGACTGGCGTGAGTGACACTGAAGTTGCCCATCAATGCGACTTGATTGGGGGCATCGATTCCATCACCAACCAGCGGAAGCACCACTTGTTCGCTGGACTTGATCAGACAGCGTCGATCGGGGTCGACCTGCGATACCCACAGCGGTGATCGCCAACGCATTACATTTTGATTCGACTCATCCTGGCGCGTATAAACTAGGAACAACGCGTCGCTGTGTGTCAGCCAATGCTGCTGCGTCGTCGACATCTCGATCGGTGATCCATCGTCCCACGTCCAGACTCGCTTCTCTTCATAGTTCAGCCCATCCTTGCTGACGCTGACATAACCACGATTGTCCTCCGCTCGTAGCGAGATCCAGAATTCGCCGTCGAACTCAGTCACACTTGGTTCCAGCAGCCCGCGTCCTTCGTCGTTGTGGAGAGCCGGGCCAACTTCTTTTACATTCAATGTTTCACCATCAAACGAGGCTCGCACGCCAGCAACCATGCGATTGACCTCCTCGGGGCCAAAGGTGAATGACATCATCACGTCGCTGCCCGGCAGAACGACACGCTGGCCACAACCGGTTGAGTAAATGTTACTGCCGCGAGGATCGTCCCACTGCAGAATCTTGCGATGCGACCAAGTCCCATCTTGGTCACGCGTCACGTAAACGGGGTAACGCGAGAGCTGTTCGTTTCTGGCAAAGTAGTCTCCCTTATAGAACACGACATGTCCCAGCGCAAGCAATGACTTCGTGGCCGGATCGTATTGGGGCACGACATCACACACTGCGGCTTTGAGATCATCTTCGCGGCCCGGAACTGGATCTCGACCTAGCGCCGCAATGGGTTGCGGATCGCTCCAAGTTTTGCCAAGATCCGTCGACTTCGACCAGTGAACTTGGCCAAAGTAATCGGAGCCACCAATTTGTTGCAGCGTCATTATCGCCATCGGATGCCCACCCTCGCCCGGCATCATGCACGCTCGTGGATGGAACCAGGTGTGTCCTTTGCCATCGCGATTACGCCACAGTGTTTCCTTCGAGATTGAACCGATCAGCGGTTCGTCGGCGGTCGCGTGCTGACTCGATCCTAATTCGATTTGTCGATGCACTTCGCTAACGATGTCATTTTCGATTTTTGGCGACCAGAAAGCGGGCAACCCATAGTAAACCATTGCTCCGCCGCCTTCATAACCACCCTCGGCAAGCACCCGCCGCGAGGGAACGTAAGCCATAAGATCGTTCGCGTAACCGGCCACCCAGGTCTGAGTCCCAGCCAATTCGCTCTTGAGCCGAATCGCGTAATCGACGACCACTTCACCGCCGAGCGACACGAAGTGAAGACTATCGCCGATCGCCCAGGTACTCACGGGATACGGATACGTTGTACTGAGCGGTACACCGTCATCCAATTGCCTGAGCAGCATCGTCGCCCGCGCTACCTCGTAACGATTCTCAGACCTGGAGTTCAATTCGATTTCCTCTCGCGTCGGCAAGGTATCCAGCGGCAGATCGATTTCGGAGTAGGCTGTCCGCAGCGTTCCCTCGACCGGGTGCATTTGGGACGTCAACAACACTGCATTGACGGCGGTTGCCAATCGCTCGCCGTAGTGCCTCGCCAATTCCACACTGCCACGTGGCAGCGGATTTTGGTCGGCACCGCATCCTGCAAAAAACAGCGCGACGCAGCCCGGATGTTCCTTTTCCAAATCGATTTGTGCGTGTCCGGGATAGTCACCTGACCATTGATAGCCGCTTAAAGTCGTCGCGTGACAGGCATACCCGAACAGGATGGCGGTCAGATTCTTGTCAGCGTCTCGCACGGCGAGCACGGGCACGTCGTCATCGCCGGGACCTTGCAGTTTGCCTTCGGTTCGCGACTGCGGCACAGTCGCTGCCGGATTATTACGCCGATTGACCGCGAACGTTGCCTTGCCGTTTCCCCAGGCCAATTCGCTCGGAACGAGTTTACCGATCGCTTGGCCCACCATCGCAACCACTTGCTTGTGAAACGTCGCGACCCACGCATCCACCGCTTGTCGTTGTTGTTCGTCGAGCAGCATGTAGTGCAGCGGGGCAAGATTGCGACCAACGACGGGACCGCTGTGGGTGTGCGAACAACAAATAACAATTTGCTTTCGCTGCAAGCCATATTGTTCTTTCAAGGAGTCACAGAGTGCTTGTGAGAGCGTGCGATCAATGCCGACAAGATCAAGCGTCAGGACAACACCACGATGGCCGTCAGGGTCTTCCAGCACCAGGGCTTTTGCCCACAGTTCGGTCAGCTTGCCATCAGCCGGTCGAGTGCGTGCGGCATAGCCTGCCATCCACATCGGTTGATCGGGCGTGATCGCGACCTTCGCGGCACCCGCCTGCCAAACGGAATCACCGCCCACCGCCGCGGTCGTGAGGAATAAAAACGTCGTCGCCGCCAAATACAGTCTTCGGTTCATCGGTTCACTCCAGGTACTTCAGTTCAAATTCGCGTTGTGCTCTAAAACGCGATCCATCGCTTCATAGGTTTTCAATCGAACCTCGGTCGGAAAATCATGCTCACAGTCCGGCGTCAGCAGGATCAGCTCGTCAAGCATGGCCCACAAAGAATAGACGGAACTGGCAGACGGGATTGCCTTGCGAACACCTTCAATATCAAAATTTGCATCATGCAACGGGGATGCCGAAATGAAAGTACGGGGCGCTAACGCGGCGATCAACTCGTAGAAGTCGAACGGAGATTATTGGGATCCAAATCAAAAGAATCGCGAAGTCGCGACATGTAGCGGTCGCTCGTCCAGCCCTTGATGTCGCTTCCATATCCCAGTCATTCAAGCAATGAAACCCGAGGAAAATCTAATCACCGGCGTCATCAACCCAGAAGAATTGTACACGCTTGCTGCGTTCAAGAGACGACTCGGAGTAGCTGACGCCACTCTCCGTGCTGCCCGTCGTGCTGGACTCAAAGTCCATTATTTGCACAAGCAAGGGTTCATCCTTGGTCGAGACTGAATCGAGTACGTTGTCAACTCTGGGAATCCGCACTGAGATTCGATGAACTAATGCACGTGTCTTGGGATCAGCCAGGGACGATCCGGCCAAAATGGATGGAAGGCAAATTGCCAGTTTTAGAGATCCCAGCTCCGATGCAGAAGAACGATACTGAAGAAGATATCCCACTTCTCCCAGATTTCGAGAAACTGCTGATGCAAATCCGCAAGAAGGATCGAACGGGATGGGTTTTTGATCCACTGCTCCTTGCAACTGAAACTTGGTCGGAAGGTACGGCACCAACGGCCTGACGCCGAGTGGGTCGGAAAGGTAATCAGCCGGATCGGACAACGAGCCAAGGTCGAAGTTGGGAAGCGAAGCAGCCCAATCCGACGACGACAAATGAAAAAAGCCCAAACGGTTGTACCTGGGTACAGTCGAGAGGGCCGTTTGACGTAAAGGCAGTACAGCCCACTGGGTTCGAACCAGAAACCTTCGGTTCCGTTGACCGATTTTCTGATGACGTAAGTCATTTGCCACGCAACCACTTGCGTGAAATCCGAGCAATCTCGGCAGCGCCACAGCAGCACATTGGCGGCGAGTCGTGTCAGCGAGTGGCAACGTGTGGCGCAAATCAGGCGGCAGACTTTGTGCAGAACGGGGCGCAAGTCGCTGAAGATTTTCAGAGCCTGAGTCGCTTGATTGCCGTTTGGCCGACGCTCCCCGCCCACGCTCGATCGACGATCCTTCAGATTGCGAATGTCCTTTCAGCACCGCCGGTCGGCTAAATGCGACGGCTTCCATCGCATCACTAAGTGGCCCTCTAGCTCCCGTAAATTTCAAAGACAGAATCATGCCCGTGCAAACAGAAATCAGCGACATCATTGGAAGTTTGGCCGCTCACGAGGCGAGCTTGACCTTGGAACTTGGCGACCTTTCGGCGCAAGCGAAACAAGTAGGGGATCGGCTGGATCAGATCCAATCAGCACTGGCGGCGCTTCGCAGCGAAAAGCCGAACGCCAAGTCCACGCGTGCTGGGTAAGACTGCCCAAAAGAAAAGATCAGCAACCCCCGCGGTAGTCCACGAGCTGGCAATGCTCGCCCTTGGCAAAAACGATCGTTTGTCGTTCGATCAATTGCTCGATGGTGTTAGATCGGCGATGCTCGCTCGTGGCTCGTCCCGGGTCGGTGCAAAGTCGTTACTTGCTGAGGCAATCACGAAGCCCCCCTTCACAATCAACCCAGGCCAGACCGTTTCCGCCACGTAATTGCAGCATCGAGAAGCACTTTGACCTCGCCACTTTTTCCGTGATAGACTGGTTAAACAGGAGAAAATCATGCAAATCGAAATCCCATCGGATCAAGAACCAACCGTTAAGTCGCTTGCGATCAGTGCTGGATTCACGACCGTTGAGCAGTACGTCTTGGACTTGATTGAACGTGATGGGGAACGCGCCGCAATTCAAGTTGGTCTGGACCAAGCTCGCCGTGGCGAAGATCGCCCACTCGAAGAGTTCGACACCGAGTTTCGGAAACGAAAAGGAATTCCGGTAGAGAACTGAATGTTCAAGGTCGTAATTATGCCGATTGCCGAGGCCGACATTGACGAAGGGTTTGAGTGGTGGCGCGAGCATCGATCAGCCGAGCACGCTAATCGATAGTAGCGGGCAATTTTCCCTGCAATCCAGGGACTTTCCGAGTCCGCCGCTCGTCGTCCTCAATCGCCTGAAGCTGCAAAGATCGGCGTCGACATCCGAGAGTTTTACTTTGGCGTCGGAACGCACCCGACTCACCGCATCGTTTTCATAATCGAGAACACAACAGTAAAGGTCCTGCGAGTTCGCCACTTGTCACGCGGTCGGCTTCAACCGTCAGACTTGTAAATAGGTACGACCACTTTAGTCTGGTCAACTGATTGAAAAGGAAACAGCCGTAAGAGCGATACCCAGCAACTTCTCGAAGAATTCCACCAATTTGCTCTCGGTCGCTTGAGCCAAGGACAAAGCGAACTGGAGCTCGATGATCTAATGCTTCAATGGTACGACTCCAAAGAGAGCGAGCAAATCA
>JBBSJZ010000350.1:0-6719 GCA_038256795.1 Pirellulales bacterium
GTGCGGTTGGCCTTGTCGAACGAGGCTTTGAAGATCACGTTGACGTCGTCGCGGACGTTGATCTCTGCAAGCACTTCCGCAATCTGCATCGCCAACGGCAACGTTTGCAATACGCAGGGTCCCGCGATGAGCAGCAAGGGTTGACCGGGCCCACAGACATAGTCTCGAATTTTCACCGGTTGAATGTTCATGTCGCCAATCGCAATTCTTCCCACACGTCTCGTTTTTGGTAATTCCGACAGGGATGAAAGCTATTAGCCGTGGGTAAGCGCGAGCGCCACCTACGGTCTGCATCCACGAGCATCAACGAAAAAGCCCGATGAGCGGACTCATCGGGCTTGTGAACTCAAGGCTGGATCACTCTCGCCTACTCGTCCGAACCGCCCTCGTTCTCACTATCGAACGAAGGTCGCTCGGCTTTGCGTTTGACTCGATCATTTCGGCCGACAAATTCGAGGATCGCACGGTCACCGTTATCGCCCAAGCGTGGCTTGGCCAATTTGAGCACTCGGGTGTAACCGCCAGGACGATCCACGAACCGCTGGGCAACGGTTTCAAACAGAATTTGCGTTGCCTGCTTGTCGCCGATCAATTGAATCACGCGTCGACGTGCAGCCACGACTGGGGCACGGGCTGCGACCCACTTTTGCCACTGATCGCTTTCACGCCATTTCTTCCAAGCATCGCTGCCCCGTTCAGCCGAGGGCTCGAACGCGCGGGCCGCTTCTTCGTGAGCGAGAGACTTCTTGGCGATGGTGATGCACTTCTCAACCAGGGGACGAACTTCCTTCGCTTTGTGAAGCGTGGTCGTGATTCGTCCGGTCACCTTGGGCGCGTTGGCGTCCAGGGTAGCGTCGCGTTCGGTGAGGAACAGGGCGCTGGCTAGGTTCTTGAGTAGTGCCTTGCGGTGGCTGGGGCTTCTCCCGAGCACGCGGCCTCGTCGTCGATGTCGCATGGCGAAGTATCCGTGAAAAAAACAGGGTGAGTGTGGTTGGTAATGTGTTGAAAAAAGCAATAACGCTTACAGCAGCGGCGCCGATGGCACTCGCATGCCCAGGTGCAATCCGTACTGCGAAAGCTTCTCGCGAACTTCGTTGAGCGTCGTATCGCCGAAGTTGCGAACTTCGAGCAATTGATCTTCGGTTCGCTGAACCAAATCACGAACGGTTTGAATGTTTTCGCTTTCGAGACAGTTGTTGGCACGAACGGAGAGGCGAAGCTCCGCCAGCGTCATGTTCAACTTGGTTTCGAGTTGAGCCTCGGGCGAACCGGCGCCGCCGCGAGCTGCACTGAAAATGCTCGGACCGAGCTCGCGATACTGCACAAACGGATTGAGGTGCTTGCGAAGGATCTTGGCAGCCTCGACCAAAGCCATTTCAGGATTGATCGAGCCGTCGGTCCAGATCTCGAGATTGAGCCGATCGAAGTTTGTCTTCTGGCCGACTCGCGTCTCTTCGATCTCGTAACGAACGCGTGTGATCGGACTGAACACGGCATCAATGGGAATGATGCCGATTTCGTGATCGGCGGCACTATGCTCGGTGCTGGGGACGTAGCCGCGACCGTTCTCGACGACCATTTCCATCATGAAAGGGACGTCGGAAGTCAGCGTCGCGAGGACGTGATCCTTGTTCATGATCTCGACGTCGGCATCGGTTTCGATGTCGCCGCCGGTGAGCACGCCAGCTTTGTTGCTTTCGAGCGTGATCACCCGAGTCGCATCGCTCTTGTTACGAACAACCAGGCTCTTCACGTTGAGCACGATATCGGTGACGTCCTCAAGGACGCCGGGGATCGACGTGAACTCGTGCTGGGCGCCGCGAATTTTGATCTGGGTGACGGCACTGCCCATCAAGCTGCTGAGCAAGACTCGACGGAGACTGTTTCCGACGCTCGCACCGAAGCCGCGCTCAAAGGGTTCCGCCGAGAAGCGACCGTACATGCTCGTGAGCGTGTTTCGATCGACCTCGAGGGAGCTGGGCAGTTCCATGCCACGCCAACGAATGTGCATCGTCATGTGACCTCAGTTCTGTTATTAACAGAGAATTGGAGAAATAAGTTGGGGAGCCCGCGAGCGGACAAACTCGCGTGGCAGAACTCAGAAATCGACGCTGAGCAAAACTAAACGCGTCGTTTCTTGCGTGGACGGCAGCCGTTGTGCGGAATGGGCGTGACGTCTTCGATCAGCTTGACGTTGAGACCAGCCGCTTGCAGCGATGTGATCGCACTTTCGCGACCCGAACCAGGGCCGCTGACGCGAACCTCGACATCTCGCATGCCGAACTTGGTGGCCTTTTCAGCCGCCTGCTGGGCTGCGCACTGACCGGCAAACGGAGTGCTCTTGCGACTTCCCTTGAAGCCACTCGTTCCGGCACTCGCCCAGCAAAGCGTGTCGCCCTTGGGGTCGGTGATCGTGACCGTCGTGTTGTTGAACGTCGCTCGAATGTGGGCAACGCCACTGGTGACGTTACGACGAATTCGCTTTTTCTTGTTGGTCTTTGCCACAGCAAAGTCTCTAATAACGGGGATACAACATGGATTGGAAACAGGAGCGGCACCGCTGAGCGATCAATCGCGCATCAATGGGAAACCGCCAACAAGCCGAGCCAGTGATCGGGGACTGCGAAAGGAGCCTCCCAAAGCCAATGACAAAGCATTTGATCAAAAAACGCCACTCGGACTACTTCAAGTCCTTGACGCCCTTCTTACCAGCCACGGTCTTACGCGGTCCCTTGCGGGTCCGAGCATTCGTCTTCGTACGCTGGCCGCGGACCGGCAAGCCGACGCGGTGACGAATGCCGCGGTAACATTTCACCTCACGCAAGCGGCTGATGTTCTGGGTCACCTGGCGACGCAGCGGACCCTCGACCGTGTAATCACGCTCGAGCATCGCAGCGATACGGCTCAGATCATCTTCGCCAAGCTCACTCGCCATTCGTGCTGGGTCAATCCCCAACTTATCACAGACCTCTCGCGCCACGTGGATGCCCACGCCGTAGAGATACGTCATCGAATATTGAACTTGCTTATCGTTAGGGATGTCGACGCCCAACAGACGGGGCATGGCAATCCTCCTGGGGGGATATTTTCAAAAAGTGTGGGGGAGCTAGCCGCGTGCTAGGCCATCTCAGAACCAATCCCGCAAGATTGCGGATGCGAATCTCGATGGAATTGATCTCTCGGAAGCTCGGGCCAAGAATCCCAGACTATAGCGGTCGGCCCCCTTTTTGCTCAAGTGGTAACCGACTGGGAATTTTCTAGTATTTTTACAAAAAGTTTAGGAGTCGACTGAGCAGGGGATTGATGGTTTTTTTCGTCGTTGCAGACTGATGAACTCGGTCGGATAGCTATCTTTTTCCGAAGCGGATAGGCGGAGCTGGTTTCGGATCACGAAGTCGTCCCAGTCCACGTCGAGCTTCGTATCGCCTTGAATATCTGCCAAAACGCGGGTCAATAGCACTCGATCGCAAGCGTTCCAGAGCAATCGGTAGATTTCGGCCCCCCCGACGACGAAGGCGGGTGCCGATCGAGTCAGCGCGACGACCGCGTCCGGCTCGTGAGTCACGCTCACGCCGGGGGACGTCCAATCACGGTTCCGAGTTAGGACCAGCGTTTGGCGGCCAGGCAACGGACGACCGATCGAATCAAAGGTCTTGCGGCCCATGACGAGCCACCCGCCCATGGTCAAACGCTTGAATCGCGCCAGATCGCTCTTGAGTTTCCATGGCATGTCGCCATCGAGCCCGATCACACCGTTTGGCGTCATGGCTACGACCGCCGTTAATACTTGGCCAGTCATACGGCAATCGGCGCCTTGATCGCCGGATGCGACTGGTAATCGCTGAGCACAAAGTCCTCATACGTAAACTCGTCCAAGTGTGCTGGCGCTCGAGCGATCGTCAATTTGGACAGCGGTAGTGGTTCGCGGCTCAGCTGCAATTTGGCCTGCTCAAAATGGTTGTGATAGAGATGAACGTCGCCGAAGGTGTGCACAAACTCACCCGGCTCGAGCCCCGTGACGCGAGCCATCATCATCGTGAGCAGGGCGTAGCTGGCGATATTGAAAGGGACTCCCAAGAAGACATCCGCGCTCCGCTGGTACAGTTGGCACGATAGCCGTCCGCCGGCGACGTAGAACTGAAATAGCAAGTGGCATGGCGGCAAGGCCATGTGATCGATCTCGCCGACGTTCCACGCCGAGACAATCAATCGCCGCGATTCGGGGGTTTCGCGAATCGAGCTCTCCACCTTGCGGATTTGGTCAATGGTGGTGCCGTCAGCAACGCGCCAGGATCGCCATTGATGCCCGTACACCGGCCCCAAGTTGCCGTCCGCATCAGCCCACTCGTCCCAAATCGTGACACCCTCCGCCTGTAACGAGCGGACATTCGTTTCCCCGCGCACAAACCATAGCAGCTCATGCAGGATCGATCTCATGTGGACGCGTTTCGTGGTCAGCAGCGGAAATCCAGCGGCGAGATCGAATCGCATTTGACGACCAAACACGCTGCGTGTTCCCGTTCCCGTGCGATCGCCACGGTCGACACCGTTGTCCAGAATGTCCTGGACCAATCCGAGGTAGTTTTTCATCGAGTTAGCTCCGTGCTTGGTTGAGCTTGGTTCCTAGGGCCGATTCCAGTCGAGTGTCCAGTGTCGATCGCTCGTCATTTGAATGCTCGAGGCCGGAATTTCAAAGTCACTGGCCAGCTCGCGGATTTCCTCGAGCGTCAGCGAGGCGTGCAGTGATTGTCTCAGCAATTGCCGAGCGATTTCCGGTTCTCCGTGCGCGTGCAAATCGACCAATCGCTCGACTTCGGCTTCGCTGGTGGGACGAAACAAGTCGCGAATGAACAACCGGCCGCCGCGTTTGAGCAGCCGGACCGCGGTTTCTAGTACGTCCGCCGGATCCGCAAGGTGGTGCAGCAGCGTGTTGGAAATGACGGTATCGGCGAGCTCGTCGTCGTAACGATCCAGCGACTTGGCGTCATCGTGAGCCAGTGAGATGCGATCAATCATGCCGCCGAAGTCGATTTGCCGCTTGGCAAGTTCCAGCATTGCGATCGACGAATCAAGGCACAGCACCTTGGCTGCTTCGAGCCGTTGGCACAACTTCACGGGGATGTCGCAAGGCCCACAGCCGAGATCGATAATCCAGACGCCCACCCGCCCGGCGCCGCTCTTGTCACTTCCCGTTGAATGACTTTGCGAGTACCTGCCCGAGAGCAAGTCGTCCACGAACGCCTGGTTCACAGCATCCAAATTCATGTCCTGGTAGGCCGCCGCCTCGGATTGCTCCGACATCGACTCCGGCTCGAGCGTTCGTTTGAGGTTCATGGGCTCAATCGTACGCAGTTCGGCGGCGGACGGAAGGTTCCTCAACCTGGCCTCGAACCCAACGAGGCACCGGGGAAGCGGATGCCCAGGAAGCGATCGCTCTCGCTAACGGTAAAATTCAAAGCCCCGCGGGGCGATTCGGGGTAGGTGGACGCCTGGCAACGGTTTGGCGGGCAGAAACACTACCTCACGAAACGGGTGCCGGTTACGAATATACCGGTGTTATGAACGAAACTTCGCGGTTTCTTGCCGAAAGAAACGGGTGGATAGGATAGATAAACTGTAGCGATTGATTAGCGTTAGAAGCTCCAGTGACTGTGCGGATGTGCAGAACGTTCCTCGGTGAACAATGTTCAGCAGTGATCAAAACACAACCTCTTTGCGTGAGTTAGCAAGCGTGGATCGAACCTCTTCGGCCTCATGGGCGACCCTAACCCCCGCCGACTTGATCGGTAGCATTTCACGTCGGCTTCCCTCAATCGCATTCACGACGATCGTGGTGACGGTGTCGGTGATTGGCGTCTTGCTCATTTGGCCGAATCGCTATTCGAGCGACGGGCTGATGTATGTCCGCCTCGGCCGCGGAGCGATCTCGGTCGATCCGACGAGCAAAGCATCCCAAAGCGTCTCGGTCCAAGAAACTCGCTCGGCGGAAGTGCTCAGCGTTCGTGAGATGCTCGCCAGCCGCGAGATCGCTGCTCGTGTGGTCGAGCGCGTGGGTGCCGACGAGATCAACAAGCCTCGATCATGGATGGATCAGACGGTGTTTGATGCCACCGCGGCGGTCGCCAAGTACTTGCCCAAGCCCGAGAGCAAGGCGGATGGCATGACGGCGGAGGAATACGCGGCACAGATTGATCGCGAAGAAGCAGTCAAGAAAGTCCAGGATTCGGTCACGGTCTCGGTGACTAAGAATGCCTACACCATCGGTGTGCTTTGCAAGGCCAGCGACCCGATCTTGGCTCAAAAGATTACGGAAGCGGTGATGAATGAATATGGCGAGTTTCATGTCGACGCGCACCGCGCGACGGGCTCACTCGAATTCTTTGAAAACGAAGTGATCGAGAGTCGCAAGCTTGCCGTTGACGCGCGCTCGCAACTTCAATCCGCAAAGGGCGAGATGGGTTGGGCTAGCGAAGCGTCCGCGGAAACGATGCTGCAAGAACGGATCGCCACGTTGGAAATCGCACTCGACGAAGCCGAAAGCAGCTTCGCTGAACGTCGCAGCAAAGCGAAGGTGCTTGAGCAACGCCTCGCCGCTATCAAGGAATGGATTCCGACCCAGGTGACGAAGGGCATGGCCAATAATGCCAGCGATACGATGCGCACCCAGTTGTACGGTTTGGAAGTGCAGGAACAGGAGGCGTTATCGCGTTTGAAGCCGA